>JAFSBP010000381.1 GCA_017437205.1 Lachnospiraceae bacterium | reverse complement strand
CCCCGCCGAAATGGCGATCCCGTCAACCTCTGACAATTCCGTCTCCGTCATCCGCACGATCTCATCGATCATCGGCAGCAAGGTCTGGGAGTGGGTCTTCTTGTGATTGACCGTGTACTCCGCAACCAAATTGCCGTCCTCCACGATGGCCGCGGATGCCACCATGGACGCGCTCTCTATTCCCAGGATCTTCATCGCTCGTCACCTCTCACGGTAATTTTCCGGAAATCAAATCCTCGATTCAACTCCTTTTCCAGGCAGATCCGCACTGCATCTGCCGGAATCAGCTCCTCGATCTGCGTGGACCACTCCACCAAGCAAACACCCTGCCCGAAGAAATAATCCTCGTACCCGATCTCATCCATCTCATCAATATCGTCAATGCGATACACATCAAAATGATACAGCGGAAGTCTGCCTTCATCGTACACCTGCACGATGGTAAAAGTAGGACTGTTCACTGCCTCCGTAATACCCAGACCCACCGCAAATCCCTGTGTGAACACCGTCTTTCCGGTTCCCAGGTCTCCGTCCAGACAATAAATCTGTCCCGGGCGAGCTGCAAGTCCGATTTCCCGCCCCAACGCAAAGGTTTCAGCGGGGCTGTTTGATTCGATTACCCTCATCTATCTGCCTTTCTCTCAACGCTTTTTTCCGGTCTGCCGCCGAATCAGCGTTTCCAGTTCTTTTGCCTGCTCGCCTATCTGACGGACAGGAAGAATACTTCCTCTCAATTTTCCTGTATACAAAATCCAGACACGTTTCATGAACACCGTCTTCGTCACCTGTTCCCAGCGGCATCCCGCCTTCACTTCGCCCTGTTCCTGAATGAGTCCCTTTTCCGTGAAGATGTAGGTGATTGGTTTCTTCAGTGAAGGATTCGTCCCCACCTGCATCGCCGCCTTGCCGATCATCATGATCGGGTTGATCACCAGAAACCAGAGACCAATGAACAAAAAGACACCTGTGGTGGGTTCATTCGCTCCACCGGCGAAATCACTGATCGCCTTTCCGATGCAGAACAGACTGAGTAAAATACCGATCACACCACTGAGACTCATGTAGGAGTGATGCATCAGAAATACATACATATCCCACTTGTCAATTTGCAAGTCTTTGCGAATTTCCTTCTCCCCGTAAAGATCCGCCAAGGGATCGGGCTTTTCTTCTACCGTTTTTTCGATTACTTCGTCGTCCATGTTTACCTGGCTCATCCCTGCTTTTCCTCGCTTATCTTCATGGTTAGCTGAATACGTTTTCTCTGCAGATCCACGCTCATCACCTGCACCTGCACGATATCACCGACGCTCACCGCCTCAAGTGGATGCTTGATGAAGCGGTTGGTCATCTGGGAAATATGCACCAGACCATCCTGATGAACACCGATATCCACAAACGCACCAAAGTCGATCACGTTGCGGACAGTGCCCTTTAAGATCATACCCGGCTTCAGGTCCTTCATATCCATCACATCGGATCTGAGGATCGGCCCGTCCATCTCGGAACGAGGATCGCGGGCAGGCTTCTCCAATTCTTTCAACATATCGGTCAATGTGATCTCGCCGATTCCCAACTCTCCGGCCAGTTTTTTCTTGTCAACCACCTTCCGGCTGATTCCGGGAAGACCGCCATGCAGCAACGCATCGGAAGAAACGCCCAGTTTCTCCATCAGCTTCGTTGCGGCACCGTAACTCTCCGGGTGAACCGCCGAGGTATCCAAGGGATTCTTGCCACCATAAATACGCATGAAGCCGGCGCACTGCTCGTACGCTTTCGGTCCAAGCTTCGATACCTTCAGAAGCTGTGCCCTGTCGGTAAAACGGCCGTTCTCCTCACGGTAGGTCACAATATTCTTTGCAATGGTCTTAGAAATACCGGAAATATACTCCAAGAGGGACGCGGATGCCGTGTTCAGATCCACTCCGACCTTGTTCACACAGTCTTCCACCACGCCTTCCAGCGTCTCTCCCAATTTTTTCTGATTCATGTCATGCTGATACTGACCGACACCGATGGACTTCGGATCGATCTTCACCAGCTCCGCCAGCGGATCCTGCAGTCTGCGGGCAATGGACGTCGCGCTTCGCTGACCCACATCAAATTTGGGGAACTCCTCCGTCGCCAGTTTGCTGGCAGAGTAAACAGACGCTCCCGCCTCATTGACGATCACATACTGAACCTTGCCTTTCAGCTCCTTGATCAATTCTACGATCACCTGCTCCGACTCACGAGACGCGGTTCCGTTGCCCACGGAGATCAGGTCCACATGATACTTGGCAATCAACTGCTTCAGGATTCGTTTGGACTCTTCCACACGATTCTGAGGTGCAGTCGGGAAAATAACCGTAGTGTCCAGTACCTTTCCGGTGGCATCCACCACCGCCAGCTTACAGCCGGTGCGGAACGCAGGGT
>JAFSBP010000380.1 GCA_017437205.1 Lachnospiraceae bacterium | reverse complement strand
TAAACATCCTGAGCAAAGGACTGCATCTGCAGTCAGCGTAAATACATATCAAACTGCACCGTAGGGCATACGGGAACAGTATAATCTAGCTTGTGGACACTGTGTAAGACGTTGCGATATCATATCGTATCAGCCAATGCAGTAGTGGTTGAAGCAAGAATCCCCCTGCTTTAGCCGTGGGGAGTGTCAAATAGACCGCCTGTATTTGGCGGGAAGATTGAAAGAAATACCAGTCCAAAACCGCACCGGAATGATCTGCCGGTGCGGTTTTTAGAATTTGTTTATCATCTCTTAAGAAGTTTTTTGCGAAAACTCATTGACAAAACGGCCTTGGAGTGTTATTCTATTCACAGATGTTAGCACTCTACCTGATTGAGTGCTAACAAAGACAAGAGGAGGATGGTATGATACAGCTGGATGAACGTAAACAGAAGATTCTGGACGCGATTATTCGCAACTATCAGGAGACCGGCGAACCGGTAGGTTCCCGAACGATCTCTAAGTATACCGATCTGCAGCTGAGCTCAGCGACCATCCGAAACGAGATGTCAGATCTGGAGGAGATGGGGCTGATTGTTCAGCCGCATACTTCCGCGGGACGCATTCCCACTGACACCGGCTACCGGCTTTATGTGGACCGCCTGATGAAAAATCAGCTTCAGGAGGTGGATCAGACGAGGGACTTCCTCTTAAAAAGAGTGGATCGTCTGGAGAAGATGCTAAAGCAGCTGGCACAGCTTCTGGCAGTGAATACGAACTATGCGACGATGATTTCCGGACCCCGCTACGGCGGCGTGAAGCTGAAATTTATTCAGCTCTCCAGAGTGGAGCCGACGAAGCTTCTGGCAGTTGTGGTTGCCGAGAGCAATGTGATTAAGAACACGCTGATGGATCTGGAGGCGGAGATTTCCGACGAAGGACTTCTGGCACTGAACCTGCTGCTGAATAATAATCTCAGCGGACTGACGCTGGATGAGATTAATTTGGCGGTGATCACACGGATAAAAGAGCAGTCGGAAGGCCATGCTGATATTGTGGAGAAGGTTCTGGCGTCGGTTGCCGAGGCTATCCGCGGCGAGGATGAACTTCAGATATACACCAGTGGCGCGACGAATATCTTTAAGTATCCGGAGCTTGCGGGCGGTGATAAGGCTAGTCAGATATTGCAGGCCTTTGAGGAAAAGAAGCAGCTGACGAATCTGTTGACAGATCACTTGAACAGCGAGGAGAATCAGGGCATTCAGGTGTACATCGGTGAGGAGACCAGCGTACAGAGCATGAAGGATTGCAGCGTGGTGACGGCCACTTATGAGCTCTCCGATGGAGTGAAGGGCAGTATCGGTATTGTGGGACCGAAGCGAATGGATTACGAGAAGGTGGTATCCACCCTGCAGACACTGATGACGCAGATGGATCTGATTTATCGGAAACCCGAAGAGTAATCATATTTTGCATCGAACAGCATTAATCCGGTCGATGCGGATAGAAAGGATAGAAACAAATGGCAGAGCAGAATATCAACGAAGAAGTTGATCAGGAGTTAGAAGCTCAGGCGGAGGAAGTTGCAGAAGAGATGACCGAATCTGCCGAGGAGACTGTTTCTGAGGTCGAAGCCGAAGAGGTGGAAGCGCCGGGAGACAGCGAAGCAGAGAAAACCGAGAAGAAAGGCTTCTTTAAAAAGAAAGACAAAAAAGATCCCAGAGACACGCAGATTGAGGAACTCAGTGACCGGGTGAAGCGCCAGATGGCTGAGTTTGACAATTACAGAAAGCGTACCGAGCGCGAGAAGTCATCCATGTTTGAGCTTGGTTCACGGAACGTGATCGAGAAGATGCTTCCCGTAGTAGACAACTTTGAGCGCGGCCTGGCGGCGATCCCCGAGGCAGAGAAGGAATCCGCGGTGGCGAAGGGCATGGAGATGATCTACAAGCAGCTGATGACCACCTTAGACGAGATGGGAGTGAAGCCCATTGAGGCGGTAGGTCAGCCCTTTGACCCGAACTTCCACAACGCAGTGATGCACATCGAGGATGAGACCTTGGGCGAGAATGTGGTGGCGGAAGAGTTCCAAAAAGGCTATATGCACCACGACAGCGTGATCCGCTGTAGTATGGTAAAGGTAGCAAACTGATATTAGCAAAGACGCAGAGCAAATGCGCTGCGATTGCATAGATAATGAAAACTGATATGTGCCGCGATTGCGGCGCGACGACCCAGATAAATTTAGGAGGACAAAAACATGAGTAAGATTATCGGTATTGACTTGGGTACCACAAATTCCTGCGTAGCTGTTATGGAAGGTGGAAAGCCTGTTGTTATCGCAAACACCGAGGGCGTGCGCACCACCCCTTCCGTGGTTGCATTTACGAAGACCGGAGAGCGTCTGGTTGGTGAGCCTGCAAAGCGTCAGGCAGTGACCAACTCTGAGAAGACCATCTCCTCCATCAAGCGTCATATGGGTACCGACTACAAGGTGACCATCGATGACAAGAAGTATTCTCCCCAGGAGATCTCCGCGATGATCCTTCAGAAGCTGAAGGCAGACGCTGAGAGCTACCTTGGTGAGAAGGTAGATGCGGCAGTCATCACTGTTCCCGCATATTTCAACGACGCACAGCGTCAGGCAACCAAGGACGCAGGTAAGATCGCAGGTCTTGAGGTAAAGCGTATCATCAACGAGCCCACCGCAGCTGCATTGGCTTACGGTCTGGACAATGAAGGTGAGCAGAAGATTCTGGTTTACGACCTCGGCGGTGGCACTTTCGATGTTTCCATCATCGAGATCGGTGACGGTGTTATCGAGGTTCTGGCAACCAACGGTGATACCTTCCTCGGCGGAGATGATTTCGATAATAAGCTGACTGACTATATGTTGGCTGAGTTTAAGCGTCTGGAGGGCGTGGATCTGTCTAAGGATAAAATGGCTCTGCAGAGATTCAAAGAGGCAGCAGAGAAGGCGAAGAAGGAGCTCTCCTCCGCTACCACCACGAACATTAACCTGCCTTTCATCACTGCAACCAGTGAGGGACCGAAGCACTTTGATATGAACCTGACCCGCGCGAAGTTCAACGAGCTGACCCATGATCTGGTAGAGCGCACCGCGGGTCCCGTACAGAACGCACTGCGTGACGCAGGTCTGACCGCAGCTGAGATCGATAAGGTTCTGCTGGTAGGTGGTTCCACCCGTATCCCTGCGGTACAGGATAAGGTGCGTCAGCTGACCGGCAAAGAGCCGAACAAGAGCCTGAACCCTGACGAGTGTGTAGCACTTGGTGCTTCCATTCAGGGCGGTAAGCTGGCAGGCGATGCCGGCGCAGGCGATATCCTTCTGCTGGATGTTACTCCTCTGTCTCTGTCCATCGAGACCATGGGCGGTATTGCAACCAGACTGATTGAGCGTAACACCACCATCCCTACCCGTCACAGCCAGATTTTCTCCACCGCTGCTGACAACCAGACCGCGGTAGATATTAACGTACTTCAGGGTGAGCGTCAGTTTGCCCGTGACAATAAGAGCCTTGGCCAGTTCAGACTGGACGGAATTCCGCCTGCAAGAAGAGGCGTTCCTCAGATCGAGGTTACCTTCGATATTGATGCAAACGGTATCGTGAACGTATCCGCGAAGGATCTGGGAACCGGCAAGGAGCAGCATATCACCATCACTGCAGGCTCCAACATGTCTGACGCAGACATCGAGAAGGCAGTGAAGGAAGCTGCTGAGTTCGAGGCACAGGATAAGAAGCGTAAAGAGGGCATCGATGCGAGAAACGAGGCAGATTCCATGGTATTCCAGGTTGAGAATGCACTGAAGGATCATGGTGACAAGATCGATGCAGGTGCTCGCAGCCAGGTAGAGGCAGACCTTGCTTCCTTGAAGGCAGTGGTAGACGCTACCGCAAACATGGAGATCAGCGAATCTCAGCTTGACGAGTTGAAGGCCGGCAAGGAGAAGCTGATGAACAGTGCGCAGCAGCTATTTGCAAAGATGTATGAGCAGGCTCAGGGTGCACAGGGCGGAGCTGATTACAGCCAGGCTGGTTACGGACAGTCCGCAGGTCCTGACGATGATGTTGTGGACGCAGACTACAAGGAAGTTTAAGTCAAAGGATGTCAATAAGCAGATAGAATCTTGCTGATTGACGGCGGAGTATGATAATTTTAGCCCACCTCGCAGCAAAATCTGTGAGGTGGGCATACTGCGTAAAAACGGGAAGAAGGAAAAATTATGGCAGAGAGTAAGAGAGATTATTACGACGTGCTCGGTGTGGCGAAAACGGCGACTGACGCAGACTTGAAAAAGGCATACCGCTCATTGGCGAAGAAATATCATCCGGATACCAATCAGGGCAATGCGGAGGCTG
>JAFSBP010000379.1 GCA_017437205.1 Lachnospiraceae bacterium | reverse complement strand
GGTGAGGATTACACCTTTTGGGGAAGAGGTATCAGTCAGGGACATTCTGACGCGATCCGGCGGATCGATGGGGTTCTGGATGCCCGCCAGTATACGGTTCCCGTGCCCACAGCACTCTCTGCGGTGCGCTCAGGAGAGACACCGAAGCTGACCACCAGAGAGAAACATTTGCGCGAGTGTTATGTGGTAGCGGAGGAGGGGGCTGATCTTGCCCGCATTGAGCAGGAAATCAAGACCATGCCCAATTACTTTGCGGACTATGACACTACGGTGACCTTTATCACGATGGAAGAATTGAGAGAGAAGCACGCAGGAATGCCTCACGGCGGCTCTGTGTTCAGAAATGGTGTGACCGGTATCGATGGGGAACATCGTCATACAGTTGAGTTCAGTCTGAAACTGGATTCCAACCCGGAATTTACTTCCAGCGTGCTGGTGGCTTACGCACGCGCCATTGATCGGATGGCGAAGCGCGGTGTGAGCGGCTGTAAGACCGTATTCGATGTGGCACCGGTGGATTTGTCACAGATGTCACCGGAGGAATTGAGGGCACACCTCTTATAAAATTTTTCAGAGGAATTTACAAATGAACAACGAACTGATTTGCAATAACCTTACCCGAAATTCATCCGGCGAGCTTTGCTTCGCGGGCAGAGAACTGTCACCGTTAGCGTTAAAATACGGCACTCCCCTTTATCTCTACGATGAGGATAGGATTCGTGAACGTTGCCGCACCTATCTAAAAGCTGTGAAGACTGCGTTTGACGGCCGTGGTCGTGTATTGTACGCGTCGAAGGCTGCTTCCTTCCGTCGTCTCTATGAGATCATGAAAGAGGAAGGTATGGGCATCGATGTGGTGTCCTGCGGTGAGATATATACTGCTCATCTGGCGGGATTTCCGATGGAAAAGGCATACTTTCATTCAAACAATAAGACCGACGAGGACATCGCATATGCGATGAAATACGGTGTGGGATATTTCGTGGTGGACAATGCTAAGGAACTCTATGCGATCGAACGTGTTGCGGCGGAGAAGGAGATGCGTCAGCGGATACTGCTTCGCATCACCCCCGGGATTGATCCTCACACCTATGCGGCGGTGGCTACCGGAAAAGTGGATTCCAAGTTTGGATCTGCTATCGAGACTGGGCAGGCTGAGGAGATCACAAAATTGGCTCTGGGGCTTTCACACATCGAACTGTGCGGATTCCATTGTCATGTGGGCTCACAGGTGTTTGATTCTGATGTATATCTGCGTGCGACTGATGTGATGCTCACCTTTGTGGCGGACATTTACCGTGTGACCGGCTTTATGGCGGCAGAGCTGGACATTGGAGGAGGCTACGGAGTGCGCTATATTGCATCCCAGCCGGAGATTGATATTGCAGCCAATATTGCTGAGGTGGCTGAATTTATGAAGAAAAAGGCGGTGGAGCTTCAGATCGAACTCCCTGAGGTAGCCTTTGAACCCGGCAGAAGTATCGTGGCAGATGCCGGACTCACCCTGTATACGGTGGGCACCGTGAAGCGCATCCCTGGTTATAAATCCTACGTCTCTGTGGACGGAGGTATGACGGACAACCCCCGTTTCGCACTCTACGGATCTCCCTACACCATTGTGCCGGTAAAGGAAACAGTGCCGGAGGACGCGGAAAAAGTTTCTGTGGTTGGACGCTGCTGTGAGAGCGGAGACATCCTGCAGGAGAACGTGCCGATGCTTAAAGATATCGGGCGCGGTGATCTCCTAGCATGTCTTACGACAGGAGCATATCACTACTCCATGGCATCGAATTATAACCGCATCCCCAGACCTGCGGTGGTCATGCTGGCGGGAGGGGAAGACCGGTTGGCAATCAGGAGAGAGCTGCCGGAGGATTTGGTTGCGTTAGAAGTGTGATGTTGCACGGAGGGCATCATGGAGAAAAGAAGAGGAATCATTGCACTTGACTTGGACGGAACACTGCTTAATTCCGACAAACAGCTCAGCCCGGGAAATATTGCGGCTCTTAAGGCAGCTGACAGCGCAGGGTATGAGATCGTTCCCACCACGGGGCGTTTTTACAATGCGATCCCGGAGGTGGTCCGTGACCTCCCGTTTGTGCGGTATGCGATCACGATCAACGGAGCTGCAGTGGAGGATTTGAAGACGAATGAGGTGATCTATCGGGCGGAGATTCCGCTTATGCAGGCGATTGATATCATGGCCATGTTGGATAAGTGGCCGGTGATTTATGATTGTTTCATGGACAGTGCAGCGTGGGTGACCGATGAGTTTAAGAATCATGTTGACGAGATGATACAGAGTCACCACTATCGGAAGATGTTCCGTGAGCTTCGCCATTCTGTTCCGGAGCTGAAGGAGTTTGTAAAGACACAGGGAAAAAGCATTCAGAAGATGCAGTTTTTTACCTGCCATCCCGAAGTCAGGCTTCGGCTGATGACGGAGATTCCTCAGATGTTTCCGAATATTTATACCTCCAGTTCGCTTCCGGATAATCTGGAGATTAATCAGACACGTGCGAACAAGGGCGAGGCGTTGCTTGCATTAGCG
>JAFSBP010000378.1 GCA_017437205.1 Lachnospiraceae bacterium | reverse complement strand
GGTCCGCAAGGGTTATCGGATCGCCTACCAGAACGAGGCCGAGTTTTTTGATGATCAGCCTGAAGATCTGGCAATCGCACTTCGCCAGCGTATTCGCTGGAGCAAAGGTCATTTGCAGGCGTTCGGGCGTCTCGGGGCAGGCCTGTTTAAGCGTTGCTTTACCACGAACTTTCATGATGCGGCTGTTGCCTACGATATGTTGATGGTGAACTTTCCCTTTTCCCTGGTCCAGAGCATTTGTCACTTTGTCCGGTTCCTTCTGTGCGTAGGGTTGGTCTGCTTCGCAGGTGCTTCACCCCTCGCACTGTCCTCCTGGTTCATGTGTCTACTTCTCACCTTTGCCGGAGATTATTTCGGCAATCTGGGCATGGCCGCATACACCATGTTTATGGAACGAAAGCACATCCCTAAGCTGCCTTGGTACCGGATTCTCTGGTACTGTCTGACGTTCCCGATGTTCAGTCTCATCGGAACGATCACCACTTGCATCGCAGTTGTCGTGAAGGTGGAATGGAAGCCGATCCCGCATCGGGCGGCGGATGCACGTTTTATCAAACGATTAAAAAAGAGACCATCGCCTTGATGGTCTCTTTTCTCATCTCCACCCTCTCTGTCTCGCCGCCTCATACGACAGCACCGCCGCCGCGACAGCCGCGTTCAGTGACTCTGCCTTTCCCGCCATGGGGATGCGCACCAAAACATCCGCCTGCTCGCTCAATTCATCGGTGAGTCCGTTCGCCTCGTTTCCGATAAGAAACGCGCTGGGCATCTGATAATTCTCCCGGTCATGGGTATTCTTTCCCTGAAGATGTGCCGCGTAGGTGGTGATTCCCAGCTGCTTGCACTGCTTCATCACCGCACCGAGGTCATCGACGTACGCAAACGGAAGGCGGAAGATCGCTCCCATCGTGGAGCGCACCACCTTTGGATTATAAATATCCACCGTGTCGCGGCTCATGATCACGCCGCTGACTCCGGCAGCCTCTGCCGTCCGCATAATCGTACCCAGATTGCCCGGGTCCTGAAGATTCTCCAGAATCAGGAGGAGCGGAGTCCGCTCTCCCTTACACATCTGAAGGATCGAATACTCCTGCTGACGAACCACACCCAGAACGCCCTGTGGGTTCTGCGTGTCACTCATCGCTTTCATCACAGATTCGCTGACGATCTCCGGGCGCAGCCCTTCGCCAAACTCGGAATGTTCCGTCAAAAACGCCTCCGTGACATACAATTTTTCCAGACGATCCTCCGGCACTTCACTGACCAAGCGCAGGCCTTCCACCACGAACTGTTTCTGCTCGCGGCGCACCTTCGCCTTCGTCTGAAGCGCGACTACCTGTTTCGCCTGTGCATTTGATGTGGAACTGATCATTCTACTTTCCCTCGTAGGTCACTACGCTGGAGATCTCGTATCCGGCCAGACGCTCTCTTCCCTTCAGTCCTGCCAGCTCCATCACGAAGCAGATCTTCACCACATCGCCGCCCAGCTGCTCAAGCAGCTTAATGATCGCCTCAATGGTTCCGCCGGTTGCAATCAGATCATCAACAATCACGACCTTCTGTCCGGGCTTAATCGCATCTTTGTGAATCTCAATCACTGCGCTGCCATACTCCAAATCGTACTCCATGGAGATCGTCTCACAGGTGAGCTTGCCTTTCTTGCGCACAGGAACGAACGCCTTGTGCAGATTGTACGCAATCGGCACACCAAAGATAAATCCTCTGGACTCAGGGCCTACCACCACATCAAACTCCACGCCTTCAAGAGACTTCTGAATACCGTCAATCGCCAACTGCAGACCGTCCGCATCCTGAAGTACCGTGGTGATATCACGGAAAATGATTCCCTCCTCGGGGAAATCCGGAATACTTCTCACATAATCT
>JAFSBP010000035.1 GCA_017437205.1 Lachnospiraceae bacterium | reverse complement strand
GAGCGCCAGCGTGTGGTCAACATAGTATTTGTCGAGGCCGGCAGCAGCGATCTCCTCAGCGGACAGACCGCGGGTGAGCTGGTGTACGATAGTGCAGACCATCTCTAGGTGCGCCAATTCCTCAGTACCTACCGAGGACGCTATATGTTCTCGAAAAGAAAAATATTGTACAATTCTCCCGGAATATCCATAGAGCAAAAGAAAATTCTGCTGCAATGATAGGCAGAGGAAAGGGAGGTCCCATGCTTCGAGTTGCTGCCTATTGCCGCGTCTCCACCGACCGTGAGGAACAGTCAAATTCATTCGAGAGCCAGCGTGAGTTTTTTCGGGAATGGATCGCACGAAATCCAGAGTGGGAGCTGGTGGAAATCTTCGCTGACGAGGGGATTTCCGGCACGGGGACGAAGAAGCGAAAGGAATTCAATCGGATGATTGCTGCGGCGAAGGCCGGGCAGATTGATCTGATCCTCACCAAGGAGGTGAGCCGTTTTGCCAGAAATACGGTGGATACGTTGCAGTACACCCGCGATTTGAGGAAAATTGGGGTGTACGTTTATTTTCTGAGTGACAACATTCACACGAAAGATCCGTCTGCGGAACTTCGTCTGACGATCATGGCCTCCGTCGCGCAGGAGGAGAGCAGAAAGACGTCGGAGCGGGTGAAATGGGGGCAGAGACGGAGAATGGAGCAGGGCGTGGTGTTCGGGCGCGACCTCTTGGGGTATCGGGTGAAGAATGGAAAACTGGAGGTACATGAAGATGAGGCGGAGATTGTCCGGCTCATTTTTTCTAAGTTTCTTAACGAGGGGAAGGGGGCATATGTGATTGCAGGCGAGCTGACGGCGGCGAAGGTTCCCACAGCGCCCCACATGAAAGGCTGGTCGGGGGTGAATATCCTTCGGATTCTGAAGAACGAGAAGTATTGCGGGGATTTGGTGCAGAAAAAGACCTACACACCGGATTATCTCAGCCACGAAAAAAAGTATAACCGGGGCGAGGAGGAGCTGGTGGTGCTTCGCAATCACCACGAGGCCATTGTCAGTCGGGAGATTTTTATGCGGGTGCAGGAGGAGCTTGGGCAGAGAGCCGCATTGAAACAGAAAAAAGCCCGTCACAGTGGAGTCTATCCTCTGTCGGGAAAAGTAATCTGCGGTGAGTGCGGATCAGTTATGGTGGCAAGATCAAAGCCGAGAGGCGACGGAAGCAGATATTTGGCGTGGCGGTGCCCGAAAGCAATGGGCTCACAGCCTCAATGTGGCCTACGCCGTCAGATTGGTAATCAGATACTTGTGAATCAGATTGGGACGGATATGAGTGATGTGGAAAAAGTTATAGTTTGGGGAGAAAAGTGTTTGGATGTTTACAGAAAAAGTTAACGGATAACCGTGAGGACACAGCCAAAGAGTGTCCATGTTTCCGGATGTTCGATCAGTTTGCGGGTGCGGTTCTGTGTGATGGATTCCAGCTGTAAAGGGGATTCAGTAACATAGCGGCGCAGATACAGGCGGTTGTTGTGAATAAAGATGCCTATGGTTCCGTAGTGTGGTTGTAGGTTGCGCCCGACAAGGAGCAGGTCACCGTCCAGATAAGCAGGGCTGAATTGGTTTCCGGTGATCTTTACCGCACAGAATAGTTGACCGCCGAACCGCTCCAGATACGGAGAAATGTCCAAATATTCCGTGAGGAGAGAATCAAATATCATACCGTCGGTCATGGTTCCGGTGGGAATGACGACGGGAATCAGGGTTTCATTATGAGATTGAGCCTGCATTGTCAATGAAAGCTCCATATCGGCCATCGCTTCGAGAAAACGGATAGAACGTGGCGGAAGAGAATGAATCTTGCGAATCAATTCCAGCTCACTGCCGAGAAGGCTGTCTAAAGAACAGTCAAATGCCTGTGCGACCTTGCAGACACTTTGCAATGAAGGATTATCAATTTTAGCGTTTGCCAGTTTTTTAAGGGTTTCGTATGGAACTCCGGACTGGTCAGAAAGTGTTTTGAGTGTCCAGTTCTTTAGACTGAGTTGGAGATTGAGCTTTTCCTGCAAAAGGAATTTCAAGGAATCATAACTGTCAAGCTGCATACTACTATGTAAAGTGCCACAGATGGCACCAAGTGACCGAAATTTATTTTCATATGGTGCCTTTCGTGAACTTCCCTTTCACTGTTTTTGAGGTAAAATAAGGATACAATGTGTTTTTTGTCGAAAATACCCATGAGGCGTATTTTACAATAAAATAATCACAGATTCAAGGGAAAAAAACACAAGATATCATGTTTTGTGTTTGCAGATAGTGAAAGAATGGAGGAAATATAGGTATGGGATGTTTGGAAGTGGCGATTGCCGATTGTGACCTTTCGATTCACCGGTCACTGCAGCGTGCAATCCAGAGGGAGAACGGTCTGCATTTTGCCGGAGGGGCGTTTGACGGGTTGGAAGCGCATCGGCTAATCCGCGAAAAGCAGCCGGATGTTATGATTATCGATATGGTGATGCCGAAACTTGACGGATTCACCTTGATCGAGGAGGTGCGGAAAGACAAGATGATAAGAAAGGAACCAAAGTTTATTCTTACTACTGTCGCGCACAATGAGCAGTTGATGACAGAGGCGTTTCGCATGGGCGTCAGCTACTTCCTATTAAAACCATATGACCCGCAGATGCTGACCGTCCGCGTGCGTCAGTTGGCCGGACTTCCTGAACCGAAGGAAAACGGAGGGAAATTGCCATTTGTCGAGCCGTTTTCGCCGGAATATCCGGAAACAGACAGCGAAGCACAGATTAAAGAAATGCTGCGTTGTCTGGGGGTTCCGGCACACTTGCGAGGGTATCGATATCTGATCACTGCCATAATGGCGGTACTTCGCAATGATCGAATAATGGAATGTGTGACCAAAGAATTGTATCCGTATGTGGCGGAGACACATGACTCTACCTCTACCAGAGTGGAGAGAGCGCTGCGCCATGCCATTGAGGTGGCGTGGGCGAGAGGAAATATTGAGGAGCAGGAGAGGCTGTTCGGATACACAGTGAGTCTTTCCAAAGGAAAACCGACGAACTCCGAGTTTATTGCAATGATCGCAAACCAAATCCAAAACCGATAACAGAATATGTCTTGCATCTTATGATAATTTTATGCTATAATACGCGATGAGCGAGCGCGAAGCGGTTGCGAATGCGCGCACTGCGGGAGCATTTTGATACCTCAGTACCGATATCTGTCAGTAGCCCCGCGATCTCGCGGTGAGGCATGGTGTACCGCTGCGAGAGATACCGCATGGATGCGGCAGCTTCTCCATCAGGACCGCCGTACTGGCTCATGATAATCATGGCGATCTTAGGGTTGGTCTGTGTGATATTTATCGGGTATTGCAGTCGCTTTTCATAGTTCCACATAAGCATCCTCCTTCCCAAGGCCAAGGGGTCTTTGCCCACATCCAAAAGTCAGTGCTGTGTACGCTGTCGATGGTCAACGGAGCGCAGGTGCGGTTGTATTCCTCCACCGCGTCTTTGTACTGGTGGTGGATCTGATGATAGTATTCCAGTGCCTCTGCGTGGTCAGGGTGAGTGTCGAGAAACAGGGCGACTTCGACGAGAGCGAAGCCCAGCTCATATACGGACATATTATTCATCGGGTGATCCTCCTTCCGAGAAAAGGTTTATCCAGATCGGCGAACAGGGTTCCCTGTTCCAGCGCTTTTTCCGGGCAGTAGAGGTTTTGCCAACACTGCATGGGGACATAGGTCATTCCGATGGGGAATTGCTCCGAAGTGAAGCAGGGTTCGGAGGTGGTGCGATCATCCATATCGCAGGTGTCCCGTTCTGTGATGGGGCAGGTTATGCGAGAGGTGGAATAGCCGGCTTTTGGCGCAGTGTATCCCTGATTCATATGCGCGTTCCGAGGCATCGTGCGCTCATAAGAACCGGGATATCCGTTGCGGCTCATGCGGCAGGCAGACTGGTTCGTCATAAATTAGAACTCTCCTTTCGATCCCGTAGCAAGGGAATGTTTGCTCCGGGTGGTTCATACAATAATAGATTATGCACAGGAGGAAAAAGTAGTGATTACAAAGCGTTTGGCAGCGTTGCGAAATGAGATGCAAAAAAATGGGATCAAGGCCTATCTGATCCCCACGGCAGATTTTCATCAGTCGGAGTATGTGGGAGAATATTTTAAATGCAGGGCGTACATGACCGGGTTTACCGGCTCTGCGGGAACGGCTCTGGTGATGCCTGACCGGGCGCTCCTTTGGACAGACGGAAGATATTTTATTCAGGCAGAGAAACAGCTTCAGGGAAGCGGTGTGGAGTTATTTAAGATGGGTGAGGAAGGCGTTCCCACCATCGCTGAGTTTTTGAAGAATTACCTCGAGGCGGGAGATGTGCTCGGTTTTGACGGAAGAGTGATCGATAGCCGCCAGGGAGAAGAATATGAAAAAAATGCGAAAGAAAAAGGTGCGTCGGTAGCGTGGAATCAGGATCTGGTGGATGCTGTTTGGACAGACAGACCAAACCTTTCCTGCCGACCTGCATGGTCTTTGGATGTGGCATATGTTGGTGTATCCAGAGAAGAAAAGCTTGAGCGCGTTCGCGCGGCGATGAAAGAGGCAGGAGCGAACTCCCATGTGATCACCTCTCTCGATGATCTGGCATGGCTGTTCAATCTGCGTGGAGATGATGTTGCCTGCAACCCGGTAGTATTGTCCTATGCGATCGTGACCGAGGAAGAGTGTACGCTCTTT
>JAFSBP010000377.1 GCA_017437205.1 Lachnospiraceae bacterium | reverse complement strand
TTGGCTCATCCGTTTTCTTGGGGTTCTGTTTCAGGTTGAGATACACAACAACTGCGACGATCACATCCAAGATCAATACGACAGCCAAAAGAATGATTTTCCACAAGGAGTCATTTTTTTCAAAACCGGGAGATATTACTGAATCATGACCCACATTCATAAATTCACTAAGTAAGGTATCATATACCATCGGCATATCCGCTGGCTCGGTTTTGATTTTATCCTCTGCGCAAACCGCTATCTTTGTGCCACAAATCCATAAACAGGCCACAAACATCATTAACAAGACATAATACCGCTTCTTCATTTGTTCCCCCAATCTCATCATTTTGATAATCCGGCTTTTGCGCCCTTAAATTTCATTTATATCCACCGTTTTTCCGTCTCTCCAAATGCGGCTCAAATCGTAGAAACGGCGGTCATCGCCTGAGAATACATGCACTACAACGTCGCTGTAATCCAAAAGTATCCAGTGGGCAGCCTGATATCCCTCAACTCCACGACAGGTAAAACCTGCCTTCGTCATCGCCTCATCCACGCTGTCGGCCATTGCCTGAACTTGATTACTGTTCTCTCCGTGGGTGATGATGAAGTAATCTGCGAGACAGGAAACCTCTGCAATATCAATTACCTCGATATCCTCTGCCTTCTTATCCTCAAGTGCCTGATAGATCAGTTTTACCATTTCCTTTGCGTTGTTCATATTATTCTCCTTTCTCTGCGATGGATTCGCTGATCCATCGATATGTTTCCTGTGTTTTCGGATCAATCTGTGCGTTCTTCTCTTGAAGGTACTCTAAAGTATCCTGCAATATGCGGTGAACTGTCATGTCCAGATCTTTTTCTGCCAGTTTACGTAAAATATGCAGATGCGGTGCCTGATTCCTGCCCGGTTCAAGGTAGTCCGCAACAAAAATCACCTTTTCCAACGTGTTCATGCCCGGAGCCCCAGTCGTGTGACAGCGAATTGCGTCGCAAATCTCCGGATCATCGATCCCGTAGACATACTCTGCCATCCATGCTCCGTATTTGGCATGGAGAAGATAAGGCGCACGAAGCTCAGCCTCAGTAATCTCGATGTTTCTCAATCGGCATAAAGCCAGCAATTCTTCATCTGTGTAGCTCTTTGCACTGTCATGCAAAAGTCCGGCCAAGTAAGCCTTTTCCGGATCAATTCCGGAGGCAACAGCCAACTGTCTGGCCATCACCGCCACATTCAATGTGTGTTCATAGCGATGGGGCTTTAGTGTCGCCTTCAACCCGGACGCAATCTCACTGACGGTTGTCTCGGGAAGCGAACTTATCTTTACCTCCGCCATCGTACCCATATATTTGTCTGTGTAAAGCCCCTGGTCACGAATATAGCGCTCCACCGGCTCACAGAGCATTTCCGATATATCTTTGCCCTGACGAAGCAAACGACGGATATCACTGGAGGAAACATCCATCAACGGTGCATAAAGCAATCGGATATCCGCTTCATATTTATCGGAGAGATATTCAATCTGCTCCTGCATCTTAAACGTATCATGATTTTCTCTGACCGCCGCCAAAATTACCGCCTGCTTCATAATTATTTCCGGCTGGTACCACTCTTCTAATGCAAAGAGAGAGTCACCCCCCATGATAAAATAAAACTGTGCATCCGGATACAGTTGATTTAATGTGGTCAGCGTGTTCGCCGTATACGATTTTCCGGGCAGTCCCAACTCAAATCCCGAACACCGGAAATAAGGTGTGTCCGCTGTCGCAAGACGCACCATCGCAAAACGATGTTCCACCGGACTGACCGGCTTATCCAGTTTGTGTGGCGGCTGCTTCGACGGCATAAACCATATCTCATCAAGCCCAAACTGGCGGTAAGCAATCTCGCCCAGTGTCAGATGTGCCTGATGGATGGGATCAAAAGTGCCGCCGAAAATACCGATTCGTTTACGAATACTCATTTAGGCAGTTCAATCCTTTTCTTTGTTTTAGATTCACGGTACAGAACGATCTTCTTTCCGATCACCTGTACCACCTCGGAACGGGTGCGCTCAGCCAACATCTGAGCGATCTGATTGCAATCATCAAAACAATTCTTCAGCATATGAAGCTTGATCAGCTCTCTGGCCTCCAGCGCCTCGTCCGTTGCCTGGCAAAGTTCAGGGGTAAGGCTGGACTTTCCAATCTGCAAAATCGGCTCCATCGTCATCGCCAGACTCTTCAAATATGCTCTCTGTTTACTGGTCATCTCTTCGTATCCTCACTATTTGTAATAATCAAATGCGAGACCGTACATGCGTACTGTGTCTCCCTCTTCAATGCCTTCTTCCTCCAGACGGGCCAAAATGCCGCGCTCTTTCAGGAATTTCTGGAAGAACTCAAAGCCCTTCTCAGAGTCAAGATTTGTATATCCAAGCATCTTCTCAATCAGCGGACCTTCCACCACATATTCTCCGTCGTCATTTTTCTCAACGGTGAAGGGCAGATTCTCATACAAGCGGAGACTGTCCACAGCAAATTCCGCCTCAAAAACACCCGGCTTTCTCTCTCCGGTCTGCAGTAGTTCATAAACCGCATACATCAATTCCTTGATGCCCTGACCGCTGACACCGGAAATCGGATAAACTTTGATGCCAAGAGGCTCAAACTCTTCTTTCAGCAGATCAATGGTGGGATCCTCCTCGTCATAGATCGCATCAATCTTATTTGCGGCGATCACCTGAGGTCTCGTGAGAAGTTCCGGATTGTACGCCTCCAACTCCTTATTGATTGCTTTAATATCCGCGATGGGATCACGTCCCTCCACGCTAGCCGCATCAACCACATGAATCAACACGCGGGTGCGCTCAATATGCTTAAGAAAGTTGTGACCCAGACCAATACCTTCGGATGCTCCCTCAATGAGTCCGGGGATATCTGCCATGACAAAGCCTTTTCCGTCACCTAAATCAACTACGCCAAGATGGGGATCCAATGTCGTAAAATGGTAATTTGCAATCTTTGGCTTTGCGTTTGACACGCGGGAAATCAAGGTGGATTTACCCACGTTCGGGAAACCGACCAGACCCACATCCGCGATTACCTTCAGCTCCAAAATCACCCAAAGTTCTTGTCCCGCCTGACCGGGCTGGGCATACTTCGGTGCCTGCATGGTGGAAGTAGCATAGTGCATGTTGCCACAGCCGCCTTTTCCACCCTTTAAGATGATCTTTCGCTGATTCTCCTCGCCGGACATATCGGCAATGACTTTACCGCTCTCCGCATCACGAATTACCGTTCCTTCCGGAACCTTAATCACCAAATCTTCTGCATCTTTACCGTGGCAGCGGCGCTTTCCGCCTTCCTCGCCCGGCTTTGCCACGTACTTGCGCACATGTCTGAAATCATAAAGGGTGTTAAGTCCCTTATCTACTTGAAAAATAATGTCTCCGCCTCTGCCGCCGTCACCGCCATCGGGACCGCCATCCGGCACAAACAGCTCACGGCGGAAACTCACGTGACCGTCACCGCCCTTGCCGGATTTAATAAAGATCCGGGCCTGATCTGCAAACATAGACATAAAAGATACCTCACTTCATTTATCTTTAGGCAGTGCATAAGAGAATTGCGCACTGCTCATTGCTTACGTGTATATAATACCATATTGTTCCTGTTGTTGTAAATCTATTCCTAAAAAATAATTTGATGTATTCTACGTCGCCAAAAATTTAGGGCTGCCACACATCTGTGCGACAGCCCACTTCTTCATTACTCGTTTACAGCTACTTTAGGATATACAGAAACCTGCTTTTTGTCTCTGCCCTTGCGCTCGAAACGTACAACACCGTCTACCTTTGCGTACAGGGTGTCATCGCTTCCGATACCTACGTTGATACCGGGATGAATCTTAGTTCCGCGCTGTCTGTAAAGAATGTTGCCTGCCAGAACGAACTGTCCGTCAGCTCTCTTCGCGCCAAGACGCTTAGACTCGGAATCTCTGCCGTTCTTGGTGGAACCAACACCTTTCTTATGAGCAAATAATTGAAGGTTCATTGTCATCATTGTGTTACACCTCCTCAGTCACAATCTCTAACCACTCTGTTCCGTAAGCTCTGACGATATTCTCCAGTCCCAAATTAAGACTGTTCATCAGAAGCTTTGACTCCTCACTGAGCTTTTCGGGAAACTCTACATGTAAATATCCGTCATCCACATCACAGACGAATTCGTCCTCAGTGAATGCTTCGATGGAATTCACGGTATTCTGTGTCAATGCCGACACCGCTGCACAGAGAATATCTTCTCCCGGATCAGCATATTCGGCATGTCCCTCCACGGTGAATCCGCGGTACAGCCCTTCGGAATCGATGGCAAATCTTACACTAATCATAAAATTATGCGTTGATCTTCTCGATCTTTACCTGTGTATAAGCCTGTCTGTGACCGTTCTTCTTGTGGTAACCGCTTTTTCTCTTATACTTGTAAACGATAACCTTCTTAGCCCGTCCATCGCCCATAACAGTTGCAGTAACGGTAGCACCAGCTACGTTGGGGGTACCGACTACGAGCTCACCGTTGTTTACAGCAAGAACGTTCTCGAAAGTATAAGTAGCACCTTCCTCTACGCCCAGCTTCTCAACACGGATTACATCACCTTCAGCAACCTTGTACTGCTTTCCGCCTGTTGCAATAATTGCGTACATTTTGGCTCCTCCTATTTATCATTACTCGCCAACTACGGTGTCCGAAGTAAACTTCGAAGCTTGCCAACCTCATTGTGCGGCACGTACAGAAACAATAATAGCAAAGAATGATAGGTTTGTCAATCACTTTTTACAAATCAATCCAACTTCAGATCATTCTCTTTGATCCATCCGATCTTTCTCAGAATTTCACCGAAAATCAGTGTCAGCACCGCCGGCAGTACAAAGGAAATCATGATCAATCCGAACCAGTCAAATCCGGTGATCGCTGTCTTCGTTCCAGCCGCAATATCGTTCAGCCAACCGGTATACACGCCGATCTGTCCGACAAATCCGCAGGTACCCATGCCGGAAGAAACCGCGGCACCATTCATCTCCAGTTTGAAAATACAGGTTGCAATGGGACCGGTAATCGCTGATGCCAATGTGGGCGGTATCCAGATCAGCGGATTCTTCACGATGTTACCCATCTGGAGCATGGAGGTTCCGATTCCCTGAGAAACTAA
>JAFSBP010000376.1 GCA_017437205.1 Lachnospiraceae bacterium | reverse complement strand
GCAGCAGATTTACAGTCTGTCCCCTTTGGCCACTCGGGAACCCACCCAAATCGTCCGATTTCTCGGAACGAACACTACTATAACACGTTTTTTCAAAAAATGCAAGCATTTTTCGACAGTTCTACTTGATTTCATCTGATAATCTTGTTATGATATACAAGGAAAGCGAGAGCACGGAGTGCGGAGCAATCGGCTTTCTTAACTATAAACCAAAGACCGAGGTAATCCCATGCTTTCCGAGCCTTTAACCCTTTATAAATTAATGATTCTTTATATGCTGAAGCAGGTGAAGTTCCCTCTGACGAACTCCCAGATTTCAGACTTTTTCCTGTCAAAGGAGTACACCACCTATTTTACTCTTCAGCAGGCGCTTTCCGAGTTGACGGATGCCCATCTGATTCAGGTGGAAACCACCCAGAACAGCACCCTCTACGAGATCACCCGCGAGGGCGAGGACACGCTGGGCTTCTTCGGAAAGAAAATATCTGAACTGATTGTTCAGGACATGAACGAATATCTGAAAGAAAACAAGGTGCGGATGCGCGACGAGGTCAGCACGCTGGCCGACTACTACCGCTCCACCAACCAGGACTACACCGTGCGCTGCGAGATCCGCGAAGGACGCGCTTCTCTCCTTAAACTGGAAATATCTGTTCCCGACGAAAAGCAGGCAGAACAAATGTGCCACCAGTGGCAGGAAAGCAGCCAGGTGATTTACGCGACCATACTCCGGGAATTGACGCAGAAGGAGATGTGAGTTCTCACCCGCTCAACCCTGCAAACACCCCGTAAATATCCAATTTACCATAGCCCCAGATCGGACTCGGATAGTCAATATCCGGGTCTCTTTTTGCGCCCCGGATTAAGTAGCTCTTGATCTCCGCGGTGGACAGATTCGGTCGGTTCCCGCGCACCAGCCCCCACTCCATCAGAAGTGCGGCGGCTCCCGCCCCGTGAGCGGCTGCCACGCTGGTTCCCGTCTTTGTCCCGTACCGCCCACCGGTCAGCGCACCGTACACATTGACTCCCGGTGCCGACAGATCCGGCTTCACCACACCGGTTCGGGTGAAACCACGCCCGGAATGCAGATAAATACTGTCGTTTCGGTGATCATAAGCGGCCACAGAAATTGGTTCTCTGGCCGCCGACGGCGTCGTGAGTGTGGTAAAGGGATTCGGTGTCAGAAACGTGGGCTGATTATCCGCAAGTCCGGTCACAGGAAGCCACATATGATACACCCCGTCGATCAGCAAATCGTTGGTTACCTGAACGGTCCAGACCCCCTCCGACGGCCGGCGAAACCGCAAAATGATCGCCTGACTCCCGTAGGCGGGATCCGCCAGCCGGTAATCCACTGTCACCGACGTCTCCTCCAAAATCAGATTATAAGTGGAGCTGCTGTTCAATCTGGCCGGAATCCGCGGGATCGTTTCCCCGCCCGGCGAACGCAGCCCCACTGAATATTCCTCCGGCGCGTTCGCCCACAGCTCCAGCGTAAAGCCGTCGGTGCCCTCCGGCACCCGGATCTCCACCTCCTGCGTCCCACCCTCCTCAGAGATATTTCCCAGAAAATGGTGCGCCCGGTTCGTCTCATTGCCGGTAGGAAGAACCACCGCCACGCCGTTTCGGCGGGACGCAATGGTGAACATCCGACTAAGAAAACTGTTGCCCGAATGGCCGCCCGAATTGCCGCCCAGCCCGCAGAAAATCACCATGGGCATATCAAGCTCCGCCTGCACGTTCAGCAGATACTGAATGCCCGTCATGATATCATTCTCCTGATAGATCGTCTCCCGATCCCCCGCTGACCAAAACTCCCGCAGATAAGACTTCGCCGGCTTCAATTTCACCACCGCCAGCATTGCCTCCGACGCGGCTCCCACAAAATCGGCTGTCGCATCTTCCCGCCCCGCAGCAATGGACGCCAGAAATGTCCCGTGGCTGTCCGCCACGTCTGTCACCGGAACCAATGAGAGGGGCTCCTCCGACGTGATCGCCGCCTGAATCTCCTCCTGCGTAAACTCCGTCCCATAGTCAAATCCGGCGGGCGGCATCCCGGTCTGCACCGTCTGATCCCAGATGCGCACAATCCGCGTCCGCCCAATCTCGTCGGTAAATACCGGATGACGATAGTCAATCCCCGTATCCACCAGCCCGATAATCACGCCTTTTCCCCTTAGGGACAGGCGATCTCTGCCACGGATGCGCAACACACCGATTTCTTCCATACTCCCGGTGTCCACCGTGGTGAATAGCTTCGGAATACTCACATATCCAAAGGTCTGGATATTCAGTTCCCCCAAAAGCCCCCGATCAATATATGCCACACCGAGGCCGGCCGAGAGGCGCTGCAGGCAGAAGCGGTCTAGGTTCCAGCCGCTCTCCTCCAATTGTTCCACGTTGAAGATAAAGTCAGCGGTGTCATTAGAAAGGATAGTGGAGAGGCAGGGCATAGAGAACTCCGGAGATAAAATCGTTCAGAAATAATATATGCGGAGGGTAGGGGGATGGCTACGCTCCGCATGTATTATTTATTTCTACTTTATTCACATAAAACTGCGCATGCCTTCTTTGAATTCCTCTAACCCAGGCAATCTTTTTACTCTGCGAAGTTTAAATCCGCAAACCTCACATAGCTGTTCAAGGCCGGCCTCCACAATTACATTTGACACCCGTATCTCCTTAGGTACCCCATACTGAAACATAAACCCAATCAAAATTTCCGCCAACATAACCACGGCGTCCTTCTCCGGCCCCACCATCTCAAATTTTATGATGACTCCGGATTTCGCATCGCCTAACAATGAAAGCGCCGGATTTGCGGGACGCTCATACTTCTTGTCTGAAACAGATGCCATCGTCACCGACACGTCCGCCTCTAAGACAGCATTCCCCTTAGGAAGCTTCGCTAAATCGGAAAGCAATTCTTCATCGGTAATCAATAAATTACCGTACTGGAAACCGGTAATTGGCAACGGGGCTTCCCCGTGGCTTAAAATATCATTATTCTCGTCCAGTACAACGGAATACATGTTACCGTCTTCAAAATCGACCTGCACCTTGTCCTCTTCATAGCATCTCAAGGCTCGTTCCAAATTCTGCATATGCTTACTCATACGCAAAACTTCTTCCTGATTCATATTGTACGGAAAATATCCGGGCTCAAAGGATAAAAAGTATAGCCACTGATTTTTACCTCTGTATGTATAGCCTAATTCCTTGATCACCTTTCTCTGTTTGTCCGTCAATTCTTCGCGATTTCCCCAGTAACATGTAAGGTTCTTTTGATGAGACATTGCAAATTCCGGAGCAAGATTCATCTGCTCCTGCATAGCAAGCATCATGAGTGAGTTTAGCCCCTCATAGCCTTCATATACCGCTATTCCATAGCAGTCTCCGCCTCTGCCAAGGATACTGTAAAACACAGAATCTTCTTCACTTTCATGACAGATTCCAATCAAGTCCATGTCCCAGAATTTTTCCCATGGCTTTAATTCCTTTATCCTCGTTGCTGCCTCATACAATACTTTCCACTGCTCTAAAGATGCTTCCTGTCTCATCGCCTATCTCCTTCTGAATCCGTACTCTTTTTTTAGTCTCTCAAATATCTCAAAGGCTACCGGGCATACAGAAATCGTATCCAGCATCCCCAACAAGCTCCACAGTCTTTCCGGCTGGTCTGTGTAAGGATATTCTTTACAACTATCCGGCTTACAATCTCCCAACTTACAACTGCCATCTTCCTGCAGGAAGTCACAGGGTCTGTGTTTGGTCTGATACCCCGCTCCATACTCCCCTTTTTCCAAAAAGAAGTCAATGAATTTGTCTTTCGTAATGCCCAAATATTCTGCATCCTTTTTAATGTCCTCTTCCGGGATACTGCCCTTATACATCTTGCAGCAATTTCTACATTTACTACAATCATAATCCGCAAACAGTTCCTTGTGCAGATTTGCAAACTGCCTGTCTAACTCTTCTTCATCTGCATGATTTTTTAAGTAGCTGCGAAACTTAAGATTTTCATTTTCTTTTTTCTTAGCCTCCGCGGCAATTTTATCCGGATGTACCATATAAATCCTCCTGTTTTACCCCCATCTTTTCCACATATATTCTTCCTCTTACATAAAAAAATCTGTAGTTTCAAAAAATAAATCCGCATTTTTTACATTTTCACGGATTTCACTTTAATCAACTTGCTTTCGATTAGGTTACCACTGTTGTCCTGAATATGTACATATATCCGCTTTCCTTTATAATCCTGCTGGCTCAGTTCTTCTATCTTTCCGACCCTATTTATCGTAATCCCATCCAGACAGTTTAATTTTTGTATAAAATAATCTATAGATTCATCCGAGAGTGAATAGCGTATAAAATCTATGTCCATATCCTGCGTTGCCCTGCGGATATTATTTGTCATACTCCTCATGACAACACCGCCCTTTATGGTTACATTTCCGGATAAGGAACTTTGTGATATTGCTTTCAATACAATATCCTGACTGACTCTCGCCCTTGCATCATCTGATTCATATCCTATTTTCTGTATATTCTTAACCATATCGGATAAGTTCATTTTAAAACACCTCTAACTGTAATGTATCTAACACAAATCTGCTCTTAGGCAGTTGTATTGCATATTCCTGAACCGACTGTATATCCAATTCGTAAATCAATTTTCTATAATTGGCGATTATCTCCTTATAATAATCAAAGGAAAGCTTATTCTTATTCCGTATCAATTCCACCAACATACGTTCACGAGTAAAAATACGAATCTCTACACCATTATAATTCTTGATTTCTACACCTAACGAAAGACTATTATGATTATCAAAAAACTGACAGACTCTTTTATCCTTTATCTTCGTAGCATCCTTGTCTGTTATCAGATAATAAGAGCGTGGGATTGTATCCGTAAGGCCATGATAATAAAATGCACTATTCATGGTAAATACTGCATACGGATATGTCTTACTTATGACAGCAAGGTCAGATTCATATACTTCATCTGAATACACCCCTCTGCTGAGTCTTTTCAATCGCCCCTGTGCAAGCTGTTTTCGAATCTCATAATCTGTTTTAAATTTTTCAATACACTCGTTATATGTGTAAATCATAAAATTACCCTCTTTTATATAATCCGTAATTTTTGTTTTTTTACGGATTATATATAAATAATATCATAAAAACAAAATATGTCAATTCATTTTAGCAAGAATTTTTATCAAGCACTCTGTTCACGGCAAACGGCTCAAATACCACCCGCCGTTCTCCTTCAACCACTTCCGATGCTTCGGATACTCCGGCAAAATCTTCCCGATCTCCGCATAAAACTCCGGCGAGTGATTCATGTGCTTGCGATGACAAAGCTCATGCACCACCACACTGTCAATCACCTCGTCGGGCATCAACATCAGCAGACAATTAAAGTTCAGATTCCCCTTGGCGGAACAGCT
>JAFSBP010000375.1 GCA_017437205.1 Lachnospiraceae bacterium | reverse complement strand
GCCCAAATATTCAATATGTCTGCGAAGAATGCGGACGCACATAGAATGAAAGGTAGAAATCCAGATGCTCTCCGCACCGGTCTCTACTAGACGATCAACTCTCTCTCGCACCTCGTCAGCCGCCTTATTGGTAAAGGTAATCGCCAAAATATTCCAGGGGTTAATCCCCTCCTCGATCAAGTAGGCAATGCGATGGGTGAGGGCGCGTGTCTTTCCAGAACCGGCTCCGGCCAAGACAAGGGCGGGACCGGAAACGGTAGTGACCGCCTCAAGCTGCATCGGATTCAATTTATCAAATATATCTCTCATGAAACCTCCGTCCGCTGCGTAATTTTACTTAGATTAAGATAAAAACACCGCTGCGACAAGCTTGCTCACTCCCGCAGCGGCTTCGATATTATATTTATTTGCCCAGCTTTGCCTTCAATGCTGCCAACTCGTCCTCGATTGCGGAAGAAGGAGCATTCTCATACTTCTCCATCAGATCATTCACATCTCCGGTTGCAGATTTCTTGTTCAGTTCTGCCATCGCATTTGCCTCATCAAGCATCTTGTTTGCCTTTGCTTCCATACGCTCAAACGCGGTGATGGTACCCTTTGCACCCTCAATGCTTGCGCCCAGCTTATTCAACTTCTCCTGAGTCTTCGCTACCTGAATCTTTGCCTTGATCGCGTCTTTTCTCGCACGCATGGAGGACATGTCCTCACAAAGCTTATCGTGCATCTGGCGCATCTTCGCTGCATTGCCCGCTGCAAGCTCATACGCCTGCAAAAGTCCTGTCTTCTTGTCTTCAAGCTGCGCTTTTTTCGTCAAAAACTGTACCGCGTCGGTATCATTTCCGGCAAGAACAGCCTTTTCTGCGTAAATCTGCATCTTGCTGATCTCTGCGATGCACTCATCCAATGCTCTCTTCGCCTTTGTCTCCTCCGCCATCACAGACGCAGTCTCGGCCTTTACATTCGCCAGATCCTCCTCCAGATCCATCAGATACTTATCAATCATCTTCTCAGGATCTTCGGCTCTGTCTAAAAGTGCGTTAAAATTTGCCTCCATAATGTCTCTGAATCTCGCAATAATGCCCATCGGTTCGTCCTCCTGTTTTCTTTTATTTTTTACTCTTCCGACTTGTTCAATCGGGCGAGAGTCATATCATATCCGTCATTCCCGTAGTTTAAGCTTCGGTTTACTCTGCTGATGGTAGCTGTGGACGCACCGGTTTTCTCCGCAATCTCCAGATACGTCTTCTTCTCCCGTAACATCTCAGCCACCTCATAGCGCTGGGACAGAGAAAGAAGTTCATTGATCGTACAGACGTCCTCGAAAAACACGTAACATTCTTCCACACTCTCCAGTGTCAAAATCGCTTCAAACAAGCGGCTTACCGCCTTCGTTTTAATCTTCGGATTCATCCCGAGACCTCCCTGGCTATCGTTGATTGAAAAGTACTCTGTACTCTTTTCGACAGTAATATTTTAACACGTTACAGTGAGAATGTCTATCCCTTTTTTTGTTTATTTGTGTTGAGTTTAAACCTACCTTCCGTTTATCTGAACAGCACTATTTTCCTTATGTTCCTTTCCAACTAACTTTCACTTTCTGCCTTCCTGTGGAATATGATAACTACAAAGTATCTTTTTCGGAGAACAATATGAAATTCATTTCATTTTCCAAACGTCTCTCTATCTTACTTTTGACTCTTACAATCCTCTGCCTCGCCTTTACCGGCTGTCACAAGGAAGACAACGACCTCACCGCCATCACCCTCTCGGAGGTAGCGCACTCTATCTTCTATGCCCCTCAATATGCTGCTATTGAATTGGGCTATTTCAAGGACGAGGGCATTGACCTTACACTTGTCAACGCCGGAGGCGCCGACAAAGTGATGACCTCCTTAATCTCCGGCGACGCTGACATCGGATTTATGGGATCAGAGGCTAGCATCTACACCTACGCAAACGGCAACGAAGACTATGCGGTAAATTTTGCCCAGCTCACCCAACGTGCCGGTAACTTCCTCGTCTCCCGCAAACCTATGGAAAACTTCTCCTGGGCAGACTTAAAAGGCAGTACCGTCCTCGGCGGTCGGGCCGGCGGCATGCCCCAGATGGTGTTTGAGTATATTCTGAAGAAGAACGGCATTGATCCAAAAGCGGATCTCTCTATTGATCAGAGCATTAGTTTCGGGCTGACCGCTGCTGCGTTCATGGAAAATGACGCCGATTTTACCGTGGAATTCGAGCCCCACGCCACTGCACTGGAACAGTCCGGCGATGGTTACGTGGTTGCCTCTCTCGGTGTGGATTCAGGCTACGTTCCCTACACGGCCTACTGCGCGAAAAAAAGTTATTTTTCCGAGAACAGCGAAGTGATTCAGGCGTTCACCAACGCCATCCAGAAGGGCCTCGACTATGTGAACAGCCATACCGCCGATGAGATCGCGGCAGTGATCGCTCCTCAATTTGCAGAGACCGATGTGAAGACTATCGCAACCATCGTCGGACGATATCTGGAACAAGATACTTGGAAGGGCGACACCGTCTTCACGCAGGAAAGCTTTGATTTGCTGCAGGATATTCTGATCGGAGCAGGCGAATTGAAGGAGAAGGTGCCTTATGAGGATCTGGTAACGACGGAGTACGCGAAGAAAGCGGCTAAGTAGCTTTTCGCGAATTTTAAAAATGACAACCGCCACTCTCCAACAGTGACGGTTGTCATTACTTTACTAATCCCACTTTTTCGCTAACACCTCAAGCACTGTCATCCAGCCCTCTCTCAATGCATCAGATGATATACAAGTAATGCCGATCACCATATTCCCTTTCACGGCAACCATCGTATACCTCCCCTCAACCACATAGTCAAAGAACGGATGCTCAAATACTTTCCCGTCGTCTGAACCGAATAGACTCTGTTCCAACAGCGAATCGGCCAGCGAAATCGCCCTCTTTTGGCTGCGGAGTATATATAAGTTTTGATCCAAACTGACAAAATCATCGTCCTTAATCAGGTATTCTGTGGTGTGGTAATACTCCGCCAGAATTCCTTTGGTGTGAGTGACTTCATTTTTCTCCCCACGTCCGAAAATATTCTTGTCTGTCCGTTCTCCCTCATACACCTCGCCGGCCAGCAGGTAGGGAATTCCCTCACCGCTCTCCGGCAGTTTTTCTTTATCTCTTCCCACAATCAGTACGATACTCCCGACAATGGTAATCAACAAAGATATCCCCAAAAACGATTTAATTGCTTTCCCAACCAAATGCTTTGATTTTTTCTCCTCCGGTGTATGGTGAAGTGTTTTTCCCTTTTTCACTCTTCTCACCAGCAAATGGCAGCGGTAATAGCCGTAACACATATCCCAAACCACATAAACCAGTGCCGCTATGGAAAAAAGAATCAGCCAGTCCCCCGCATACAGCGTTGCCAAACTGAAGAAATCCGTTCCGTCCGTCCAAATGTCTGCTACCCATCTTCCCACCAACGAAGATGCCACACACAGACCGATTCCGCCGATGTAATTATGTACTGACCGAAGCATTCTAATCTGTTCCTTCGGTTCCGAATACAGTTCTATCGGTTCTGCCTCTGCAGGCGCACAGAATACATATACTCCACGACGTTCACTGACCAGCTCCCAACCGCAATCCGCATAAAAATCCACCTGTTCATCCGTCATCTCCTGTATGCCGTCAATCGCTTTCACCTGACTGTATTCGATCCGATACCTAAGTTTCTGTGGCGTACCGCGCTCGTAGCGCTCCCATGAACTGCCTTGCTTTTTCAGGAGCCACCCATTTTCAGCCATTATCTGATATCGCTCCTCGGCCCTTTCAATCTCGTAGACCGGCAGCGTCCGCAACCATTTTGTATTCTTTATCTTTTTGATCAAATGCTCTGTTTTTTGAACTAAACCGTCTAATAGACTGCTCTTTTCCCGCTTCATCTGTCTCTCTCCTCCAAAAACGCCCCGTCATTGACCATTTTCTGCAGGCGATGGTATTCTGCCAGCAACTCTCTCCGCCCACATGCTGTCAAAACATACGTTTTTCTCCGGGCATCTCCCTCTGCCTCGATTTGTTCAATCCAGCCGTCATGACGCATTCTGGTCAGTACGCCGTAGAGGGTTCCCGGCCCCATCTTTACCCGATCATGGGATAATTCTCTGATCCGCTGCATCATTCCGTACCCATGAACCGGCTGCTCCAGCGAGAGAAGAATGTAATACATCGCCTCTGTCATCGGCGGTGTCTCTGCCATCCCGATCACCTCATTTCATGCGCAACTATTATGTTACTCGATATATCGTCTAACATAATAATATCATGCAACAGACAATGCTGTCAAGTTAAAAAACTCACCGATTCAGCAAATATATCCCCAAATTCAGATACCCCGCAAAGGTCACCCACAACAGATACGGGATCATCAATATCCCTGCTGGTTTCAATATCTTATAAAACAAATAAATCATCACCAGAATCAATAACCATAGATACAAAAGCCAAATAAACGCTGCCAGATATGCCTCCAAATTAAAGAACAAAAGTGACCACGCAAAGTTCACCGCCAACTGGATTCCGTACACGGTAAGAGCTGTCTTGATTGTCTCTTTGGGCTGACCGGAGGTGAGAACCAGATAGGAGGCGACTCCCATCAACGTATATAGAATTGTCCAAACCACAGGGAAAAGCCAACCGGGCGGAGACAGCGCGGGCTTCTTTAACTGCTCGAATGCTTCCATCTCTCCTGCGCTTAAGAATCCGGAAACGCCACCCACTAACAGCGGTATTGCAATACAGATCAGCAATTTCTTCACATCTACCTTCAAAAAAACACCTCCACGCTTTACTGTCATCAGCATATGCATGGAGGTGCATGTCTTATTCAACGAATTTGTTACATTTGCTTTCTCACGATGCGGTATTCGTCCGCAAACTGGAAGTAGGGGCATTCCTTGTAGGAGCGTTCAGCGAGTCTGGCTATATCGTCCTCGTCCATCGCCACCGCACAGGTCCACTCATCATACTCCTCGTCATATTCGTAATTTCCGCACATTTCACAAGAGTTTGCCATTTTTTATCTCCTATTCTTTGCAATAGCTTCGCTTTAGGTCCTGCACAGTGCCTTGTTCATCACTCTGTCAATTCCCTAAGTACCTTTTCAATGGAGTCACGAATCACATATTCGGCATATTGATCATAGGGCGTCGGTGACTGATTGATGATGATCAAATGATCCCCCCGGTATTCGCGGATCAATGCTGCCGCGGGATAGACAGTCAATGATGTCCCGCCAACGATCAAAACATCCGCTGCCGCAATCACTTTTTCCGCCTCATAAAATGCTTCCATCGGAAGGCTCTCCCCGTACATAGTCACATCCGGACGTACCATCCCACCACATTGCCCACAGTGTGGCACATCCCCTGATTCCATCACATGAGCCAAGGTGTACTCTTTCCCACAACGCACACAATAATTCCGCTTCGTGGAGCCATGTAGCTCAATCACCTTTTTGCTGCCGGCCTCCTGATGAAGACCGTCAATATTCTGTGTGACCACTGCGCTGAGTTTCCCCTGGTGCTCCAACTTTGCCAACGCAATATGGGCATCGTTGGGTTTCGCATCAGGATAAACCATGTGTGTTCGGTAATAGGCAAAGAACCTGGCAGATTTGCGGTAAAGATAGTCTGCCGTCAATATTTCCTCCGGACGCTCATCCGCATCCTCATCCGGTTCTGTGTATAGCCCACCATTCCCGCGAAAGTCCGGGATTCCGCTGGCAGTGGAAACACCGGCTCCGCCGAAGAAAACGATGTTGCTAGTTCCTTTAATGAGTTGTTTTAAATTATCGAGTTCGTTATACATATGACACCTCACTCTTTTTGTTGGTTATAGAATAACATAAAAAATGATATATGTAAAACAAAAAACAGAGAAGTGCACTAACTTATGGTATGTTTTTTGTGCAATATTCTGAGATATGCAAAATCCAGAATATATGATATTCTGAGTGTCCGGGAAACCGGGGGCTAGGCGGCTCCCCTCTGATTTCAGGGGGGACACTTTTCCCTCTGATCTTACGAAAGGAGGGATGACGATGCAGCGCATCCTCGACCTGATCGAAGCGACCCTCGATGCAGACCTGTCGCCCGCAGAGCTCGCCGAAAAGTCCGGCTACTCCCTGTGGCATTTCCTGCACCTGTTCTCGCAGGAGGTGGGCATGCCGCTCCGGCGCTACCGCACCCGCCGCAGGCTGGCGCATGCCATCTGGCACATGAGTCAGGGCATGGGCGCGACCGACGCGGCGCTCCGCTGGGGCTTTGACACCCATTCCGGCTTCTTCCGCGCCTTCCGCCGCGAATACGGCATGCCCCCCGCCGCTTATCTGCGCCTCCACCCGGCCGCTGCGCCGTCCGTCCCTGTGCTGAAGGAGGAGGTATACCGAATGCTGACCCGTGAACGCTTCCGCGAAGCCCTCGCCCACTGGGGCGGTGAGTACGATTCGCTTCCCCTGACGCCCGTGATCTTCCCCCATGGCGGGCAGATCAGCGACTCCGCGATGTATGCGGGCGACGACCATGTCCTCAAGGCCTATCTGGATGAGCAAAGCTGCCGCCTGGCGGTGCTTCTGGCCGATGCGCTGGACGCGCAGGGCATCCCCTCCGCGCGGGCGCTTCCGCTGCCGGACGGCCGCTGCGCCCTGCCCTTCCCGGCGGGGATGTGGATGACCCTGTGCCGCCGCGTCCCGGGCACGCCCATGCGCTCCGCCGACCTGATCCGCACGCCCATGGAAAGCGGTCTGCGCATCGGCGCGGCGCTGGCGCGGCTCCACAAGGCTGCCGAAGCCCTCGGCGACGCCGCCGGCGCGGATGACGAGCCGTATTCCGACCACATCCTGAACTGGGCGCTGCCCCGCGCCCGGGACTTCCTGCCGGAGGATTTCCCCGCCGATTACGCGCAGCAGGTCGAAGCCCTCCGCGCGCTGCCGCCGGTCCTCATCCACCGCGACCCCAACCCCGCCAACCTGATCGACTGCGGCGGGGAAACGGGCTTTGTCGATTTTGACCTCAGCCGCCGCTTCACCCGCGTTTTCGACCCCTGCTACACCGCGACGGCCGTGCTGTCGGAGGTGTTTGAGCATGACGAACTCCCCTGGCAGGAGAACTGGCCGATGTTCTGCCGGGCGCTCCTGACCGGCTACGACCAGGTTTCGCCGCTGACCGCCGGGGAATGGCAGGCTGTCCCCGCCCTGCTTCTGGGCAACGAGCTGCTCTC
>JAFSBP010000374.1 GCA_017437205.1 Lachnospiraceae bacterium | reverse complement strand
GATCCCCAGTACTGGCATTGTCCCCGAACGTGATGCCGGTAAGCTGCCGGTGTTGGTCGCTGCTCATCTGGGAATTACATTCGGCGGATTGAAGGCGGTAGAGGACTTTAATATGTCAGTCGGCCCTACCGAGATTGCCGGACTCATCGGCCCCAACGGTGCCGGAAAAACGACAGTATTCAACTTGCTGACAAAAGTATACGAGCCCACCCACGGAACTATCCTGATCAATGGCCGTGATACGCACAATATGACGACGGTGGATGTGAATAAAGCAGGTATTGCCCGTACCTTCCAGAATATCCGTCTGTTCAACAATCTGACAGTTGAGGAGAATGTAAAACTCGGTCTTCACAACTCCATCAACTATACTACACTTGAGGGAGTTCTCCGTATGCCCCGCTACTGGAAAGCGGAGAAGGAAGCCCACGAGAGAGCGATGGATCTGTTGTCAATTTTCGATATGCAGGATATGGCTGATTATAAGGCAGGAAACCTTCCTTACGGTGCACAGCGCCGTCTAGAGATTGTCCGCGCGTTGGCTACGAACCCGAAGCTTTTGCTTTTGGATGAGCCGGCTGCAGGAATGAACCCTTCCGAGACCTCTGAACTGATGGACAATATTATTAAGATCCGTGACACCTTTAAGATTGCCGTTCTGTTGATTGAGCATGATATGAATCTGGTTATGGGTATCTGCGAGGGTATCGCGGTGCTCAACTACGGAAAAATCATTGCTAAGGGAACTGCGGAGGAGATTCAGAATAACCCTGCGGTAATCGAGGCTTACCTTGGAAAGAAGAAGGAGGGCTGAAACCATGGCGATGCTTGAAGTAAATGATATTAACGTATATTACGGAAGTATTCACGCCATCAAAGGCGTCAGCTTTGAAGTAAATGAGGGAGAGATCATCTCCCTGATCGGAGCCAACGGTGCAGGTAAGACGACCACTCTGCACACTATCTCCGGTCTGTTAAAGAGCACCACCGGTTCTGTATCTTTCTTGGGACAGAATCTAGCTCACGTCCCGGCACACAAGATCGTGTCTCTGGGACTGGCACAGGTTCCCGAGGGAAGACGTGTGTTCCTGGGCATGGATGTGGAGGAAAATCTGGAGATGGGTGCTTATACCCAGCCGAATTCCACGATTAAGGACAGCATGGAAATGGTTTTTGAGCGTTTTCCCAGATTGAAGGAGCGTCGCCGTCAGGTGGCGGGAACTCTTTCCGGCGGTGAGCAGCAGATGCTCGCCATGGGACGTGCCATGATGTCAAAGCCGAAGCTTCTCATGCTGGATGAGCCGTCCATGGGTCTGGCACCGATTTTGGTTGAGGAAATCTTTGACATTATCAAGACACTGAATCAGGCGGGAACGACAATCCTTCTGGTTGAACAGAACGCACAGATGGCACTTTCCATCGCAGACAGAGGATATGTGCTTGAGACAGGCCAGGTAGTATTGGCCGACGAGGCAAAGAATTTGCTGCACAACGATTCCGTGAGAAAAGCATATCTGGGTGGCTGATGAAAGCCACAAGGCTGTTGAAAAATGCTGATACATTTAATTTGTTGGGGCGCACTCCGCAAGGAAGTGCGCCTCAATCATACGCAAAGATGTCATATGTGGAGACGTTAACATTATCTTCCACGATATTCTTTTTTGATCACCTCTGCCATTTCTTCGGGAGATTCCTGACACCCGCCTGCGAGCCAAAGCCTGATAATTGCATTTAAGCCGTTGCGAAAAAATTCGATGTGGTATTTCAGATTATCCCCTATCTGCTCTTTTTCTGCTCGATTAACATCGTAGATAGAAATAAGGTGCTTGTCATCATAACACAGTTTAAAATACGTTTTATAAAAAATTTGGTTTTCTTTAATATGGGTAAACATTCGAAGTGCGCCACTATGTTCACTCATATAATTATAATCTGAGAACAGATTACTAAAATCAGCTTCTAATTTTTCTCTTGTTTTATCCGCAAGGTCGAAAATGTCCATATAATTTGCATAGAAGGTACTGCGGTTTAATTCGGTCATTTTAATAATATCCGAAACGGTTATATCTTTAATCTCACGGGTTTGCAAAAGCTCTATAAACGCTTTTTCAATTTTTTCTTGCGACTCCCGTCGGCGTTTGTTATTCTTAACGTTCATTTGCTTTCTCTCCTTTATTCCAACACATTCGACTGAATTGATGGTCGTTTTTCCTTTTATTCCAACACTTGTTGCAAAAGTGATGATTGCTTGATTTTCTGAAAAATATTATACTGTGTTTACAATAAAAACACAAGTGTTGGTTTTATGAAAGGAGAATTTCAATGAAAAAGAGTAGTTTTGTTGCGCTTATTATGGGAACTGTCAGCGGGGTGCTGTTCGCACTTGGCATGTGTATGGCACTTTTACCCGAATGGAATGCCTTTAAGGAAGGTATCATCTTCGGCAGCATTGGTATTGTACTTAGCATTATTACGGCACTTATCTGGTGCAGGATGGAGAATAAAAAACTTCCAAAGATGAGTGCTAAAAATGTATTTCGTACGATTTATATCGTAATTTCTTGCTTGGTTCTTGGCGTAGGTATGTGTATGTGCCTTGTATGGCAACAGATTGTTTGGGGTACGCTTGTCGGTCTGCTCGGCATTATTATGCTGCTCGCACTTATACCGATGGTTAAAGGCATCAAATGAGAATAATTAAAATGGTAAGAAGCCCTTATGCAAGCCTTGTTTTAAACTTTGTATATGCGATCGGGAACTGTATTATCGGTTTTATTACACATTCGTGGTGGTTTATTACGATAGGTGCATATTACACTGTCCTTGCTATAACTCGTTTTTCTGTGTTACAGGTAAGGCGAAAAGCAGACGGAAATTATGACGCCGAGTTTTTTGCAAGGAAAATCACAGGTATATTGTTGGTTGTGTTGTCGTTCTGCATAGTGGGTGTAAATATTTTGTCTGTCATGAAAGAGAGAGGAACAGCTTTCCACGAAATAATTATGATTACCATTGCCACCTATACGTTTACAAAAATCACAATAGCAATTATCGGAATGGTAAAAGCAAAATATTCTGCTTCTCCCGTGAAAAAGACACTACGAAACATATCCTTGGCGGATGCAAGTGTTTCGGTTTTTTCAATGCAACGATCTATGCTTGTGTCTTTTCCGGGGATGGTAGCGGAGGGGATTCAATTATTAAATATTCTAACGGGAACAATGGTATGGATTGTTGTACTGTTTCTCGGAATCAATCTTATCGGAGGAAAAAAGATAGATATGGCTAAATCTAAGATTATAAAGGTAAATGAGAAAATTGCCGAAGCAGTAACCGGCGGTTATAAGAAAATTGAAGAGGGTGTCGTTAGCGGTTACAAGAAAATTGAAGAAAGTGTTACTGAAGGCTACACAAAACTTGAAGATAAGTTTGTAGAGGCTTACCTGACTAAAGACGGAGAAACCGTAGAGGAAGCTAAGGCAAGACTGAAAAAAGAGAATCAATAAATAAACGGCGGCCGAGATTTATATTTTCTCCGTCGCCGTTTATTTATTTCATCAGCGAACAAAATTGGTAAAAACAGGCGTCTCCTGCTCCGGAAGCTGAATACCTGCCTTGGCGGCAGCCTCTTTGCACTTCAAGTGATAAGCCATGTTTTCTGCCAATACGCGCATGGTCCAAAGTCCCTCAGCGTCTTTTGTCACATCCTCAGCAGTTGAGCCGTGCACCATGTTCCAATAGCGGGAGGAGATGATGGGCATCTCAGAAATCGAGAAATATTTGTTCAACTGATCGAAGGACGCAGTGGTTCCGGCTCTGCGTGCAGAGAGCACAGCGGCTGCCGGTTTCAGACGAAACAGACTCTTTGGAGAGGAGTAGAACAGTCGATCCATAAAGCCGGCCAGATTGCCGGAGATGGATGCGTAGTGAACCGGGGAACCGAAAATAAAACCGTCGGCTGAAGATGCTTTTTCACGAAAAACATTTACTGCATCATCGAATGTACAAGCACCTTTGGTGCGGCATGCGCCACAGGCGATGCAGCCGCCGAGGGGACGGTTGCTGATCCAGAAGATTTCTGAATCAATATTATGTTTTTCCAGTGTCTTGGCAATTTCAGCCAGTGCAGTGTAGGTACAACCCTCCTTGTGAGGGCTTCCGTTTACTAATAATACTTTCATAAGACAATTTCCTTTCATTTGGTCAGATTATATGAGCGGGAAATGGACGAAATCACAGTGTTCTGATCGCGTCGATTAATTTTTCTACATCAGCTTCTTTCGTCGCCCAGCTGGTGCAGAAACGCACCGCGCTTCGGTCTTCATCTACCTTTTCCCACAGTGTGTAGGCGAACTCGGCACCGAGTGTATTCATCTGCGCTTTGGTGAGGATGGGAAACTGCTGGTTGGTCGGAGATTCCATGATAAAGGTAATTCCTTTTTCGCGGAATGCATCTCGGATGCGGAATGCGAGGGAGACCGCGTGCGCGCCCAGCTTTTGATAAAGTCCGTTGTCAAATAGCTGCTCAAACTGTAATCCCAAAAGCCATCCCTTTGCCAGCATACCGCCACCGCGCTTCATCATGTAGCGGAAATTTTTGGCGAGGGAGGGGGTGGAGAATACCACAGCTTCTCCGAACAGTGCACCGACCTTTGTGCCGCCGATGTAAAATACATCACAAAGGCGTGCAATATCTGTTAATGCAACATCTGTCTCGGGGGAAGCCAATCCGTAACCTAAACGTGCGCCGTCCAAAAAGAGGGGGAGTCCCAGTGTACGGCAGACCTCAGAGAGGGCGGTCAGCTCCTTCAATGTATATAAAGTGCCGTACTCCGTGGGGTGGGAGATGTATACCATTCCCGGGCGGACAATGTGCTCAAAACTTGCGTCCTGAATGTGATTTTCGTAAGCGGAGCGAATCTGATCAGCAGTGATTTTTCCCAAACGAGACGGCAGTGATAGCACCTTATGTCCGGTGGCCTCCACGGAACCGGTCTCATGGACGTTGATATGTCCGCTGTCTGCGCATAGGACCCCCTCGTAAGGCTTTAAAAG
>JAFSBP010000373.1 GCA_017437205.1 Lachnospiraceae bacterium | reverse complement strand
TGCATGATGCGGAGAGCAGGCAGGTTATCTCGGAGGCAGAACGAAAGTTTAAGGCTAGAATGTTCGTGCTGGATTTGGAAGGGGAAAATAGGAGCCTGTTTGTGCTGTTTTTGAATGAGGGTCAGATTGATGAAGTTAGGACGTGGATAATTTCCCAGTGTAAAAAATGGGAGGTTTCCGAGGAAAAAATGATCGGTGGAAAAACGGTGCAGGATATCCGGGAAATTGGTAGTTGTCTGAGCTTTTGCGAGGATGAATTGAACAAGGGCATTTCTGTAGAAGAACAGAAAGAGGATGAGCAGAGAAGCGCGTCAGTTCGTGAGATGAAGCGGATCAAGCTTAGGGAAGATATCTTGGCATATGTGGATGAGCATTACCGCGATACCAACTTAAGCCAGGCTACCATTGCAGATTTGTTTGGCATTTCCACCTACACGCTCAGTCGTATTTTTAGAAATGATGTGGGTATTGGCTTTGTGACCTATGTCAATGCAAAACGCGTGGAATATGCGAAGGAGTTGCTACTGACTACCAAGGAAACGGTTCACGACATTGCCATGAAATCCGGATTTGATAACGATAACAATTTCTTTAAGGTATTTAAGGCAAACACCGGTATGTCGCCGACTACATTTAGGGATGCGTAACTATGGTATGCGTAATTACGACATACTTTTATAAATGACAGTCAGGTATCAAGGTGTAACTGGTTAAATTGAATATTTTTTACAGGTGTAAATTCTTGTTGTGACATTTATGGATATGTTAAACGCAAGAATTTACACTTTTTTTGTGCAATAAGCTGTGATAATGTAGACTTACGTAACAAACGGACAACAACAAACAAGGAGAAGTGATGAAAAATGCGAAAAACAAAAAACACAAGTAATCAGAACCGTGTGTTGATCAATCAGCATAAAATGAAATTTTCGACTCGCGTCTGGAGACATCGTGAATACTATTTGATGCTATTACCGGCGCTTGTTTATATTATCATGTTTAACTATGTTCCCATGTACGGTCTGCAGATTGCGTTTAAGGATTACCGCGTTTCTTTAGGAATTGGAGCGAGCAGATGGGTAGGATTTAAGCATTTTAAAGCATTTTTCAATGCTTATAATTTCCAAAGCTTGATAACAAATACCCTCACACTTTCTTTGTATAAATTAATTGCCGGATTCCCGATTCCGATTATTATTGCATTGGTAATCAATGAGTTGAAGGGTAAGTATAAGTCGACATTACAGACGATCCTGTACGCCCCTCACTTTATGTCAACTGTAGTTGTGGTCGGCATGATCAAAGTTATGTTCTCTATCTCAAACGGTATCGTAAACCATGCGATCGTAGCCATGGGCGGTGAACCGATCTACTTTTGGGCATCTACCTCCTGGTTCAGACATCTGTATGTGTGGACCGGTATCTGGCAGGAGATGGGGTGGGCAGCCATCATTTATATTGCTGCGTTGTCCGGTGTAGATCCGGGACTTCATGAGGCAGCAAGTATCGATGGAGCGACCAGACTGCAGCGAGTGATCCACATCAATATACCTACCATTATGCCGACTATCATTATCACCTTGATTTTGAATGTAGGTTCGCTGATTTCTATCGGACATGAGAAAGTGTTCCTGATGCAGACGGATTTGAATATTGATGCCTCGGAGGTTATCTCCACCTATGTATACAAAAAAGGTATCATCAATACCAACTACAGTTTCTCATCCGCGGTTGGAATGTTTAACAACGTGACCAATGTTATCTTGCTGGTTATTGCGAACCAGCTATCCAAACGGGTAACGAAGACCAGCTTGTTCTAACACTGAGGAAAGGAAGGAATTAATTGATGAAGAAGAAAAGAATTTCAATGTTTGATATAGTCGTACATATTATTTCCGCGATTTTGCTCATCATTGTCCTGTATCCGCTGATTTTGGTACTGTCTAACTCGGTGAGTGACGCGAATCTGGTTGCATCCGGAAAGATTGTTCTATTTCCAAAGGGATTTAATTTACTCGGATATGAGAATTTTTTTAAAGATAAGGCTATTATGACCGGTTATGCGAACTCTCTGTTCTACACAGTTGTGGGAACGATTATTAACCTGATTGTCACCGTTCCTGCCGCCTATGCGATAACGAAGAGTACACTCCCGGGGAAAGGTGTCTTTCTTACCATGATCATGATCATCATGTATTTCAGCGGTGGTATGATCCCTACCTTCCTGACGTTGAATAGTTACGGTCTCTATAATACCAGATTGGTGCTCTTGATTCACGGTGCGTTCAGTACATATAACTGCATCATTTGTAAATCATTCTTTAGTGCGATGCCGAAGGATTTGGAGGAGGCGGCGGAAATCGATGGCTGTTCACCCTTGCGAACGTTTGTCCAGATTATCCTTCCTCTTTCCAAAGCACTGCTGGGTGTTATGGTACTGTATTTCGGTGTGTCCCATTGGAATGCCTACTTTAATGCGATGATCTACATTAACGACGACAGCAAGCAGCCTCTTCAGGTGTTCTTAAGAAGAATTCTGATTTTGGCTCAGAATGAAGCTGTAAAAGACGAAATTGATCCTACTGTAATTGACCGCGAGTTTTTGATGCGTTACTCCACGATTGTTGTTGCATCTTTGCCGCTGATGATCCTATACCCTTTCCTTCAGAAATATTTTGACAAGGGTGTATTGATCGGATCGGTCAAAGGATGAGCAATAAAAATATAAAAGTCCACGAGACGTGGCAGAAAGGAAACAAATTATGAAGAAACGAGTTGTAGCATTGTTTCTGGCAGCAGTTATGGTACTTTCCCTGTGCGCTTGCCAGAATAGCACGGACGACAAGAAGACCACCGCAGCTCCCGACAACAAGACGACCGAGGCTCCTGTGGTGAATCCCACCGACGGGCCTACCAATGAGCCTACGACAGAAGCGCCTAAGTCCAAGTACCCACTGGTAGAAGAACCTGTTACTCTGCAGGGTGTAGTTGTAATTGCTAACCCCAGCGACAGCACGGAGAGATTGGCATTTACAAAGGCATCTGAGCTTACCGGTATCAATATTGAGTGGCGTGTAATTGACCAGGAGTCTCTTGCTACTTTCCTTGCAAGCGGTAAGTGGCCGGATCTGCTGTTCATGAACCCCACCCAGAACCAGGTTCTGGACTACGGTATCATCGGTGGAAGACTGGTTAACTATCTGGACTACATTGATCTGATGCCTAACTTTGCACAGGCAATGGTAGATTATCCTGCGATTAAGTTGGCTATCCAGGAGAACGGCGCAATGTACAGACTGCCTTTCTGTTCTTTGGCAGCTACTTCTGCACAGGCAAGACCTCACATTAACACTGACGTTATGGCAGCAGCAGGTGTACAGAGACCTACTACCGTAGATGAGTTCGAGCAGGCACTGAAGGATCTGCAGAAATACTACGGCGAGGAGTCCGTATTTATTCCCAAGCTGAACAACTACGCTAACAACTGGGCATTGATGCTGTTCGCAGCCTTCGGTGATTTGCAGGATATGCTTCTCGATTTGGGCGCAGATGGTGAGGTTGTGTTCTCCCACACCACCGATCAGATGAAGCACTACTATGAGTTTATGAACAAGCTTTATGAGCAGGGCCTGATCCACAAGGAGGTTGCTACTCTGGATACCGCAACCAAGAGAGCTTTGGAGCTTGGCGGTAAGATTGCATTCCTTGATCATGCAGGAGCTAACGTAACTGCAAATGAGAAGGGTGAGTTCCCTGTTAGTGCATTGGCACCTCTGAAGTCTCAGTATAATGACAACCCTGTTCTGTTAGGAGCTAGGGGTGTAAGCTTTACCCACTCTATTTTTATCAATGCAGAGTCTGACTACATCGAGGAGCTTTGCCAGTATCTGGATATCTTCTATGCAACTGAGGAAGTTGAAGAGGGTACCGGTCTGTTCGGACAGAGTATGCAGCACGGTATTGAGGGCGAGAACTTTAAACTCAATGATGACGGTCTGAGCTATACCTTCAACCTTCCCGAGGGATATGCAACCGCTTCTGCTTATCAGGCACAGGTAATTCAGTGGTTCAACTTCGGCCGCGCTGACTACCTTGGAATGCGTATCGAGGATAAGCCCTCCAATACTCAGTCCAGACAGAAGGCTTACGTTGAGTTCGTTAATCCTTATCAGGAAGCACCCGCTGATGTATTCCCCGGCTGGGGCAACATTCCTTTCAACGAGGCTCAGCAGTCTGTAATTGATACCTATTGGGAAGCAATGGTAACCTACTGGCAGAAGATGCAGGTAGAGTTCATCACCGGTGTAACCGATATTGAGACCGGTTGGGATGAGTATGTTAAGACTCTTGAAAAGATGGGTCTGAACGAGGTTATGGTTGCTATCAACGAAGCATGGGATAACTACTGTGCAAGATAATAAGCATCTTATAGTTGTTGAATAACGACAATGAAGGGGAGGCTGACAGAGATAAACATAAGAAGACTTTTAT
>JAFSBP010000372.1 GCA_017437205.1 Lachnospiraceae bacterium | reverse complement strand
TTTATCCGTTCCTCCGAAACCGGATCGGCGATCAAGCCGGTCAAGTCTCCTGCATAGAGCACGCACAACTCATGAAGAGCTCGCGTCGCCGCCACATAGAGAAGCTTTGCGTGACCGTCATCGGTCGGATAATCGTCCCTCGTCGGATCAAAGATTAACACCGCATCGAATTCCAGTCCCTTCGTGTAATCCACGGGGAGAACCATGACACCGCTTCCGAACTCTGCGGTCTGAAGATCATTTTCCCTTACCTCAATCAGTTTTCCAAGTTCTGTCGCTGCAATGCCCGCATCATATTCATTCCGGCAGATCACCGCAAGGGTCTCCAACCCTTTTTCCCGCCATTTCTTTAAGATCAATGCCGCTTTGCGATAAATATCCCCCTTGGCTCTCACATTTCGCACCACAGGCTCCTCACCGTGCCTGATGATCGGCTCCACCGGATACACGGCAAAATTTCCGTGATGAAGGATATTTGTGGCAAATTTTGATATCTCCACCGTGTTGCGGTAGCTTTTCTTCAATATTCCGAAGCCATCCCCCGATTCACGGATATACATAGCCTTCAGTTCCTCCCAGTCATTCAATCCGTAACCGAAATGAATATTCTGGGAGACATCGCCCATAATCGTGTAGGTACAATCCTTGATACAGTGCTTTAACACCGCATAGACCATCATCCCGAAATCCTGAGCCTCGTCAATGACAATGTGGTGAGCCTCGCTGATCACCTCTGTCTCCTTCACCCGCTTATACAGATACGCAAGCGCCGCAAGATCATAGACGTCAAAGGAATTGTCGGGAATATCCACCTCATACCCTTTCGCCCGCTGATCCACGAGAAACTCTTCATATATCTGAAAAATTGAACGTTTCCACACACTTGATCCGTACCAACCACGATAAGTTCGCACGATGGCTGCTTTTTCCGCTTCCGTATATTTTACTCCTCTCGCACTAAACTCATCGCTGATCCGATTCAGCAAAAGTTCGTTCAGCAGATTGATCTTGCTTTGAATGGAATAGGAAGGAAATTGTTCCAGATACGCGTCCAGACCGTTTCCATCAATCAACTGTACCAGCCTTGTCGGATCCGAAGTTTTTCCGTTTCTTCTATCATATACCCCAGTCTTTCCGTCCCTCACGCCTTCTACAAACTGCTCCGGATCCAGCAGAACACTTTCTCTTAAAATTACCGTCTTCTCCAGCTTCGTGCAAAACTCAGAAAGTTCATTGAACCAGGAAAGTTTTCCCTTCACCATATTGGCCTTCGATTTCGTGTCCACCGGCTTGATCCGGTATTTCAGCTTATCCCAGTCCTCATAGAGCAACCGCACAAACAGTTCTTCCATAGTCATCTGGCGGACACCGTACACATCGAGATCCGGCAAAACGCCAGTGATATAATTGAGCAGCAACCGGTTACTTCCCACAATATAGAAATCCTCCGGCATAAATTCCTCTGCATAGTTATATAAAATGTAGGATATCCGGTGCATCGCCACCGTGGTCTTTCCAGAACCAGCCACTCCCTGCACCAGACAATTGTATTTCGGAGACCTGCGGATAATTTCATTTTGCTCTTTCTGAATCGTCGCAACGATTTCTCCCAGTACCGCCTGCTTATTCTTTGATAAATACTTAGTGAGCAGATCATCGTTGGCAATCGTCTCCGTGTCAAAAATGTTTTGCAGCACCCCGTTTTCAATCTCATATGTCCGCTTCAGCTTCAGGTCAACACTGATCGATTCCCCTTTTGGAGAGATGTAGCTGCATTTTCCTAGCCCAGACTCATAGTAGACGTTCGCCATAGGTGCGCGCCAGTCAATGACCACGGGATGGATCACGTCGCGAAAGATGCCGCTCCGCCCCACATAAAAGCTCTCCGGCACCCCTGACGCTTCATCCTGAAAATCAATCCTGCCAAAATAGGGCTTTTTCAGCGCCCGCTCACCTCGTACCAACGCATTCTCCAAAAAGTTGTACATCGTGTACGCATTCTCCAGCTCATTGATCAATTCCGGATTGTCATCGTGAAAATGAGCCTGCATATCATCTATGCCTGCCCGAAGTTCGGTGACCTGCGCGCCGTACTTTGTTAAGTTGTCTCGAACCACGTCTAAGGTATCATGAAGACGCTGTTCTTCCGCCTCTCTGGAAATACCGGGGACATCGCCCCTAAGATTTGAATCAGATTTTTGTTTGTTTGCAACCATAGTTACTTCCTCCTGGTAGTCATATAATTCAACAGTTCAGCCATGTTCAATATCACAGATGAATCATGCTCGCATGAATGAATCTGTGAAGATGAACATGGCTGAACTGTCCATCAAGATATCTTGCCAAGTCGGTCTGGTCTTGCCGGATTTTGCCGGCAAACACCGAAGGTAAAATATTAAGTTCAGTGCATATTATAACAGCTAGAGCGAGGTAAATCAAGATATGATTTCCCTCGCCCTAAAAACATTCTCATACAAACCTCAATATATCCTCCACCGTCTCTGCAACACACGTCGCACCGGCCTTCTCCAATTCCTCACGGCTTCCATAACCGTACAGCACACCAACGGAATCAAGACCATTTTCCTTCGCGCCCAACACATCATGCTCTCTATCGCCTACCATCACTACATCAGTTTTGTCCGTGATACCGCAAACCTCAAGTGCATACGCAATCACATCGCCCTTTTTACTTCTGGAGGAATCCATCGTCGCACCAACAATATAATCGAAATAGGATGCCAACCCGAAATGCTTGAGGATCTTCACCGCAAACTCCTCCGGCTTTGAGGTAGCAATGATCAGCCGCTTTCCGCTTTCCTTCAAGCGTTGCAGCAATTCCTCCACTCCCGAGTACACTTCATTCTCAAACAAGCCCTTCTCCCGAAAATATTCACGATAATCAGCCACAGCCTGTTCACTCTGTTCTTCCGAAAACCCATAAAACCGCTGAAAGGAGTCCAGCAGTGGCGGCCCGATAAACGGATAAAGAACCGTTCTGTCTGCAACTTCAATTCCGTGTTTTTTCAGGGCGTAAGCCGCCGAGTTGGTGATGCCTAAGCCAGGATCAGTCAATGTCCCATCCAGATCAAACAGAATCGTATTGTACATGGCATTTCCTCCAATCACAGAATTTTCTCCATGCCCACTTTCTGCGGCACCAGTCCGCACTTCTCATAAAACTTCATCGCACCGGGATTCAGAGACCACACGTTAAGGGTCACATTATAGCAACCACTTTTTCTCGCGTACTCCACCACATGGTCGTACAACTGCCTTCCAATATGCATCCCACGCCGGTTCTCATCCACACACAGATCATCGATGTAGAGCGTCTTCACATCGGTCATGATGTTATTGTCCACGTACTGCTGATGGACACAAAATGCATATCCCAGCACATCCCCGCTCTCGTCCACCGCAACAAAAATCGGCTTTGCATCGTCCGCGATGATTGCTGCCAGTTCCTCGTCCGTATACTTTTTCGCACCGGCTTTAAACAGATCCGGGCGACCGTTGTGATGAACCATAAGCACCTGGCAGAGCAGGTTGTTGATTCCGT
>JAFSBP010000371.1 GCA_017437205.1 Lachnospiraceae bacterium | reverse complement strand
TGACCACGACGGAGATCGGATCGCGGATCGATGAGGTGCTTGGAGAGGCACAGATCAGTCCGAGGAATCTTTTGAAGATTGTGTTGACCGGCGAGGTGGATGTGGCGTGCGAGAAGGAGACAGGCCTATTGGCCTCCCGGTATGAACATCTGTTTTATACGGTAAAGATCGCAGATGAAACGCGGTTTTCGGTGGATTACACCGCATATTATCGGGATGAATCATTAAAGGGCGAGTTCGTTCGCACCGTGATGAACGAGGAGAATCTGTCGCCGGAGGAGAAGGCGCAGATTATCCGCTACGGAATACAGGCACTTGCAGGGGAGGAGGTCCGCTAGATGAGACTACACAGTTGTCATATTGAACAGTTTGGAAAATGGTCGGATCAGACTTTCTCATTTGAGGACGGGTGCAATGTGCTTTGCGAGGACAATGGATGGGGAAAGAGTATGCTGGCTGCGTTTATCCGGACTATGTTTTACGGATTCTCCGGAGGAAAGCTTCGCGACGATCTGCAGAACGAGCGGAAACGTTATCAGCCCTGGCAGGGCGGTGTCTGCGGCGGAAGCCTGAAGTTTGAGGCGGGCGGAAAGGTATATGAGCTGACCCGGATTTTTGGTGCGAAGGAAAAGGATGATAAGTTCGAATTGCGGGATGCGTCGACGAACCTGAAATGTGACGATTATACTGAGAATATCGGTGAGGAATTATTTGGGCTGGACAGAGCCTCCTTTAGCAGAACGGTGTTTATCACCCAGAATGACTGTCAGACGGAGGCGACTGACGGGGTGAATGCGAAACTGGGAAATCTGTCTGGTGAGAAGGATGACCTGATGAATTTTGAGACGGTGAATCAGCGTCTGACCGATTTGATCAATGGATTGAGCCCGACGAGGAAGACCGGTGAATTGGCGAAGAAGAAGGCGGAAATCGCTGTACTTAAGGATCAGGTGAGTTACGGCCCCGGGACGGATAAGGATATTTTTGCGGAGCAGGAGCAAAAGACCGCGCTGGAAGCGGAGCAGGCAGAGTTGAAGGCGGTTCGCAGCGGATTGTTGAAACGGCAGCAGGAACTGTTTCTCGCAAAGGAGCGGTTGATCTGTCAGCGGCAGTATGAGAACATTTGCTGCGAGGTCAGCGAGCGGGAGGAAGATAAGGTCCGTTGCAGAGGCCGTTTTCCCGGAGAACTACCGGATGCGGTGGAATTGGAACGTTATATCAGCGAGTGTACGAATCTTATCGCCGAGAAAAAGGCGGTGGAGATGTTTCGCATGACAGAGGAGGATCTCTTACAGCTAGAGCAGGATAGGGCGTTGTTTGCGCCCGGAAGGCCCTCCGATGAAGTGTTTGAGGAGAAGAATGAACAGGCGGATCTGTACAAGCAGCTTCACTGGGAGTGCACGTCGTCTCGTCTGACGGATGAGGAAAAAGAGCAGTTTGCACAGTGCGAGGAGAGATTAGGACCTACGGTGCCGGACCGAGAGGAACTGCGGGCTGTGGAGGAGGATTGGCGGCTGCGCGCTTCGGATATGAGTGTGCTGATCACCAAGAATGATTATCTCCACCGGATGGAGGCACAGGCGAAAGCGAAAGCACAGGAAGAACTGCAGAAGCGCCGGAATGAGAAGAAACAGGCACTGATTAAGGCATATATCTGCGAGGGAGTCGCAGTTATTGCCCTGATTGTCGGTATCGTACTGATGGCCGGAAGTGAGCCGGGCGTGATCAACTGGGCTGCCATTGTACTGTTTGTGGCCGCAGTAGGGCTGGGAGCGTTGGGTATCCTCGGTCTTCGCCATGCGCGCTCAATGAATATCTCGGAGGAACCGATTGCGGAGGACGATGAGATCCTTGCACTGAAGCATGAGATAGGGATGGCGGAACGCACTGCCTCCGAGGTGGAGAAAAACACAGAAGAATATCTTAGGCGATGGAATCGTGAGTACCGCGAGGATATGGTGCTTGCGGAGCTGGCGAAATTGTCCGAGGAAGCGGAAACCTACGCCGGTCTTATGGAGAAGGCAGTTCACTACAGGGAGAGCCGGATTGAGGAACGTCTCTCAGAGGTTCGGTGTGAGCTGGAGAAGTTTATTTGGACATATTACCCTGAGACGGAGGTCGATGTGGACAATTGCGATGACCTGCTGGACCGGTTGAAGCTTGCGAGAAACCGTTACAATGAACTGCGGGAGCGGTCCAGACGTTACGCGGAGGCGGAGAAAAAGTATAAGGCACATCAGTCCAGGATTACTTCATATATCGAGTCATTGGCATTCAAAGTTCAGGAAGACATGCCTCGCCAGTTACAAAGTATTCAGGCGGATCTGCAACAGTATTGGATGTGCGATGAGGAGCTGAAGAAAGCACTGCGCAGAAAGGGCGATTTTGAGGCGGCGAACGAGATGGAAAAGCTGCTTCAAGCAGTGGATTCGGAACTGTTGGATTCGGAGGGGATGATTGTCTCCCAGCTTGAGCAGGCGGAAGACCGTTTGGAAACCTTGCGAAAGCTGATTAACCGCCAGGAAGACCGCTTGGATGAACTGAGAGAGAAGCGGGACGGGATTTCAGCGGCAGAGGAGACGTTGTTGATTCGTCAGGAGGAGTTCAAAGAGCGGGAACAGTATCACCGGATGTTGAAGAAGACGAAGGAAATGCTGGAAAAGGCGAAGACTTCTTTCACTGCAAAGTACACTGAGCCGATCATGACCGGTTTTGAAAAATACTACCGCATGTTGACCGGAAAGGACGCTGTCGGCTGTTATCTGGACGCGGACCTCAGACTGACGGTTAGTGAACAGGGCTTACAGCGGGAGACGAAGTTCTTCAGCGAGGGCTGGAAGGATCTTTTGGGAATCTGTATGCGCATGGCGCTGGTGGACGCGATGTACACGCAGGAGAAGCCGGTGGTGATCTTTGATGATCCGTTCGTGAATCTGGACGGGGCGAAGACAGAGGCAGCACTCCAATTTCTCTCAGAGATCGGTAAGGAATATCAGGTGATTTATTTTACCTGCCATGAGAGCCGGGTTGCCCAATAGTGTGGTGTCAGTACGGAAAAAGGCTAATCGGGATAAAAAAGTGATAAGAGTGTATTTGAAAACTTGACGGATAAAGAATGGCATGATATAATACTCTACAATCTAATCTTTGGAGGACATACAGATGAAGCGTATTAAGACATTGAATACTAAGAACCTTTGCGAGAGCGCTAAGAACGGCGGATGCGGCGAGTGCCAGACTTCCTGCCAGTCCGCTTGCAAGACCAGCTGTGGTATTGCAAATCAGCAGTGCGAGAACAAGAAGGAAAGCAAGTAATTCCAACGTAGGAAAGGGCTGTCGCACGATGTGTGGCAGCCTCTTTTTCTGCGAAATGAGAACGAGTAACGGGAGAAAAGTATGATACATTGTTATAAATTGGCCGGTATGAATATTGTTCTGGACATCTGCTCCGGCTCGGTCCACGTGGTGGACGAGGTGGCTTATGACATCATTGAGATGTATGAGCAAAAAGAGCGTGAGGAGATTATCGGTGAGATCCTAAAAAAGTATCCAAACCGTGAGGATGTGACCCGTCAGGATATTGAGGACTGCTTTGCGGACATCGAGGAATTGAAAGAGACCGGAAAGCTGTTCACACCGGATACCTTTGCGCCGATGGCAGATACGTTAAAGAAGAAAACTTCCGGCGTGGTGAAGGCACTTTGCCTTCATGTGGCCCACACCTGCAATCTGAACTGTGCCTACTGCTTTGCCAGTCAGGGAAAATATCAGGGTGAGCGCGCGATTATGAGCCTTGAGGTGGGAAAACGCGCATTGGACTTTTTGATTGAGAATTCCAAGGGTCGTCGGAATCTGGAGGTAGACTTCTTTGGCGGCGAGCCGATGATGAATTTTGACATGGTGAAGGAATTGGTGGCTTATGCCCGTGAGCGCGAGAAAGAAGCGAAAAAGAACTTCCGCTTCACGTTTACCACCAACGGAGTGCTGATCGACGACGAGATGATCGATTTTGTGAACCGTGAGATGAGTAATGTGGTGCTCAGCCTTGACGGCCGCAAGGAGATTCATGACCGCTACCGTGTGGACTATGCGGGTAATGGAAGCTGGGAGAAGATCGTTCCCAAGTTCCAGAAGCTGGTGGAGGCCCGCGGCAACAAAAACTATTATATGCGTGGCACTTTTACCCATGCAAATCCCGACTTTTTGAAGGATATTGAGGAGATGCTTCGCCTCGGCTTTACGGAGCTTTCCATGGAACCGGTGGTTTGTGCTCCTGAGGACCCGTCCGCGCTGACAGCGGAGGATATGCCGGTCGTATTTGAACAGTATGAAAAGCTGGCTGAACTGATGCTTGCCCGTCACCGCGAGGGCAAACCGTTCACCTTCTATCACTATATGATCGACTTAAAGGGCGGCCCCTGCATTTACAAGCGCGTGTCCGGATGTGGTTCGGGTACCGAGTACATGGCGGTCACTCCCTGGGGAGATTTGTATCCTTGCCACCAGTTCGTGGGTGAGGAGAAGTTTAAACTGGGTAATATCTGGGACGGTGTGACCAATTCTGCGATCCAGGATGAGTTTGCTTCCTGCAACGTTTATTCCAGACCGGAGTGTGCGGATTGCTGGGCGAAGCTTTATTGCTCCGGCGGCTGTGCGGCGAACGCGTACCATGCGACCGGTGCGATTACCGGCGTGTACAAGTACGGCTGTGAGTTGTTCAAGAAACGTATGGAGTGCGCGATCATGCTGGAAGCAGCGAAGACGCTGGAGGACGAGGAGTAATGGACACTCCGATTTATGATTTTGTAACTACATATCGTGACAGTTCAGCGCTTCGTCTGCATATGCCCGGCCACAAAGGAACAGGTGTACTCGGTGTGGAGGCGCTGGATATTACAGAGATTGAGGGGGCAGATGTGCTCTATCACGCTGACGGGATTATCCGTCATAGTGAGGAAAATGCGGCGAGTCTGTTTGGCACCGCGAGGACTGTCTATTCTACGGAAGGATCTTCCCTGGCGATCCGGGCGATGCTCTATCTAACTCTACTTTATGGGAAAGCGACAGGCAGAAAACCGGTAATCGCTGCTGGACGAAATGCTCATAAATCATTTTTGACGGCGTGTGCATTGCTGGATATTGACCCGGTATGGATATTCCCGGAGAAGCAGGAGGATCTGCTTTCCTGCGAGATTACGGAGGAAAGACTCGATGGCTTTTTCAGGTCGTGCGGGGAGGATGAGAAGCCATTGGCGGTATACATCACTAGCCCGGATTATCTCGGACATGTGGCGGATATTCGTGGGCTCGCAGATGTCTGTCATAGACATGGTGCCCTTCTTCTTGTGGACAATGCCCACGGAGCTTACCTGAATTTTCTTCCGAATACAGGCAGGATGGCAACGGATGGAGAAGACTACTCTTTGCCGAAATTGGCTCATCCCATCGCACTGGGTGCAGACCTGTGCTGCGATTCCGCCCACAAGACGCTTCCTGTGCTGACCGGAGGAGCGTATCTACATATTGCAAAAACTGCGCCGAAGCTATTTGTGGAACAGGCGGAGCAGGGAATGTCTCTCTTTGCGTCCACCAGCCCTTCTTATCTGATTTTGCAGTCGTTGGATCTGGCGAATCAGTATTTGGTGGACGGATACCGGGAGCGGCTGGCAGAATATGTGAAAAAGGTAGAAGAATTAAAGGAAAAATTGACATGTGCCGGATATGTACTGGTTGGCGACGAACCGCTGAAGCTGACGGTTGATGCGAAGGCTTACGGATATACCGGCGACGAGCTGTGCGACTTGCTGGCAAAGAAAGACATGATTTGCGAGTTTTCCGATCCCGATTACGTGGTGATGATGGTGACACCGGAGAGCGGAGAGGAAGCGCTGGAGAAAATCGAAGCGGTGCTTCGGTCGATTGAGCGAAAACCCGCGATTACAGAGCGAATGCCCGCTATGGTGAAGCCTGTGAGAGCGATTTCACCGAGGGAGGCATTGTTTTCGGTGAGCCGACAACTGGATCTCCATGAGTGCTGCGGAAAAGTGCTGGCTACCGCGACGGTCAGTTGTCCACCGGCGATCCCGATCGTGGTGTGCGGAGAGGTGATCGATGAGGCGGCGATTCGTGTGATGGAGTATTATGGTGTAAAAAGTTGCAGTGTAGTGGAAGATTGGAGTAAATAGATAACAGTGTGAATGGGCCACATAACGACCGAGAGGATCAGGTTGTCTTGTGGCTCTAATCAGTTTTGATAAAAGTTTTAATAAAAAAAATTTTGAGTGTGTGACCTTTTGGCAATCATATACGTGTATAGAGTGAAAGGAGTTAAGCTGTGTTTGAACGATACACGAATCTTTTGTATCGACTCTGTTACTCTATCCTGCTGGTGCGGGAGGACGCGGAGGATGCGGTGCAGGATGTTTTTTTGAAATATTATCGAAAACAACCCACATTTGCAGATGAGGACCATGAAAAGGCATGGTTTATTCGTGTCGCCGTTAATCACTGCAAGGATATCCTGCGGCGAAGAAAGCTGCGGGAGTTTATTCCTTTCTCGGAGGTGGAGGAACTGCTTGCCGAGAAGGAAGCGGAAGCTAATGATTCCGGAGTGCTTCAGGCACTTTTCGAATTGGCGGATCGATACCGAATCGTGATGATCCTTCATTATCTGGAGGGGTATCCGGTGAAAGAGGTGGCGAGGCTGTGTGGAATCAGTCAGTCAGCGGTGAAAATGCGGCTTTCCAGAGGGAGAGAGCAGCTGAAAGAACGCCTGAAAGGAGTTGTGATTGATGAATAGAATGATTGAAGCATATCAGAAAATTGTGGCTCCCGAGGGGCTTAAGGAGCGGATTGAAGGGCAGATAATGCAGGACGGCCAAATTGATGTGCCAAAGAGAAAGGCGCAATGGTTGGGCAGCGGTTGGCAGCGTGCGTCTGCAATTGCCCTGATGACGGCTTGTCTGTTTGCTGCAGTTGTCGGAGTCGGCAAGTGGTACCGTGGTCACGAGGGGGAGAATCTTCCCGGAATTTGTTTGGCAATGGAAGAGGGAGAAATTCTTGGGGCCCGTCATTTGCCGGTGCATCTGGTGTCCGAGCAGACAGAACATGTCAGCGCCATATCGTGGTTGACGGAGAGTACGAAGGCTGCGGTATTTCAGGTGACGTCTGAGCAGCCGGTTACGTTTCGCGCAGAGATTGACTGCCTTTCTGTATACGATGAAGAAAAAAAACGGTGGACAGACTGTAAAAATGAACTTATGATAGAGTCGGATGGCATACTGTGTCTGCTGTTTCCGACCATGGGGGAGGACGACGTGTTCTATATACAAATGAGTTCGGCAGGAAAAGAAAGCCGGATCGAGATCGTATATGATGAGACGGCCGCAGAATATAAAGCGGCGTACAGGACAAAACTAAGTGAATAACTGTGTGAAAATTGGAGGAAAATGAGAATGAAAGCAATGACAAAAAGAACATTTATGATGTTGACTTCCGTGGTGATGGCGATGGTGCTGATCGTGGCGCTTGCCGCATGTGGCAAAAAGGGAGATGATCAGTCAACCGGAGGGCAGACCACAGAGGCGCCTGCCGGTGGAACGACGGAGGAAAATAAAGGAACGGAAGAAAATACAGGTGCTGAGAATGAGGGT
>JAFSBP010000034.1 GCA_017437205.1 Lachnospiraceae bacterium | reverse complement strand
TGCATTTTTCTTCCACTTCTCCTCATATTCTTCCATGGGATGACCGCTTACATACACACCCAGCACTTCTTTTTCAAAGGCCAGGAAGTCTTCTTTTGTATATTCTCCCACGTTCGGCATCGCGGGCTCGTACTCCTCGCGGGATCCACCCAGCAAATCAAACAGACTCATCTGACCGGCGATATCAATCTTCTTCTCCCGGTTTTTCTGATCAAGCATGTCCGCTGCCACAAAAATCTTCTGCTTTCTGGTACCCGGAAGACAGTCCATGGCACCCGCCTTGATCAAATTTTCGATCACGCGCTTGTTCAGATCTTTACTTCCCACGCGGTCAATGAAATCCTTCAAGGTCACGTAAGGTCCATGCGCCTCCCGCTCTGCATCGATATCTCCGATCACACCGCTGCCGATACTTTTGATTGCAGACAGACCATAGCGGATAGCACCATTGTCCTCGATAAAGTAAGCTCCGCCCACATTGATATCAGGGGGCAGGAGTTTAATCCCCATCTGCCGGCAGACCATAATATACTCGGTCACCTTTGCGTTATTGTCAATGACGGAGGTCATCAGTGCCGCCATAAACTCCACGGGATAATAATATTTCAGCCAAGCGGTCTGGTAGCAGACCACTGCATACCCCGCCGCATGTGACTTATTAAACGCATATTTTGCGAAATCGGTCATCTCATCGTAGATCTGATTAGCCACCTTCTCATCAATACCGTTGGCCACACAGCCTTTTACGCCTTCTGCCTCGTTTCCGTAGACAAAGTTCTTTCGCTCCGTCTCCATGACCGATGCTTTTTTCTTTGACATCGCACGGCGAACCAGATCGCTTCGTCCAAGGGTGTATCCGCCCAGATCGCGGACAATCTGCATTACCTGCTCCTGATAAACGATGCACCCGTAGGTGGGTTTCAGAATGGGCTCCAGCTGAGGACAATGGTAAGTGGTCTGTTCAGGATAATTTTTTCCCTTAATATACTGAGGGATGAAGTCCATGGGACCGGGGCGGTAGAGCGAGATTCCGGCGATGATATCCTCCATGTTCTGAGGTTTAAGTTCCTTCATGAAGCTCTTCATGCCGCCGCTCTCCAACTGGAACACACCGTCATTCTTTCCGGTACCCAAGGATTCCAACACTTTTTTATCATCAAAATCAATGTGATCAATGTCAATCTTAACTCCGTGGCTTCTCTCGATCATCTCCACCGCATCCTGGATCACAGTCAAGGTTCGAAGCCCCAGAAAGTCCATCTTCAGAAGGCCAAGTTCTTCCAAGGTGGTCATGGTAAACTGGGTGGTGATGGTGCCGTCGGCGGAGCGGGACAGGGGTACGTATTCTTCTGCCGGCTTCTGACAGATCACCACACCCGCCGCATGCATGGACGTGTGTCTCGGAAGCCCTTCCAGGCGCTTCGACATATCGATCAGATTCTTTATCTGCTCATTGCTCTCGTAATTTTGGCGCAGTTCCGGATTCATCTTCAACGCCTTGTCTATGGTGATTCCGAGCTCCATGGGAATCATCTTCGCCACCTGATCACAGAGGGCGTAGGGAAGATCAAGCACTCTTCCCACATCGCGGATCACACCACGGGCCGCCATCGTACCGAAGGTGACGATCTGCACCACACAATCTTTTCCGTACTTTTCCACCACGTAGTCGATTACTTCCTGCCGCCTCTCATAGCAGAAATCCACGTCGATATCGGGCATGGACACGCGCTCCGGGTTTAGGAAACGCTCAAACAGCAGCTCGTACTTGATGGGATCAATGTTCGTGATCTCAAGGGCATAGGAAACCAGACTGCCCGCCGCCGAGCCTCGTCCGGGACCAACCATTATATTGTTTCGCTTTGCAAAATTGATAAAATCCCATACAATGAGGAAGTAATCCACGTAGCCCATGTCACGGATAACTGAAAGCTCGTAATCCATCCGCGCCTTCAGCGATCCGTCATCGGACGGATATCTGCGTTTAAGTCCCTCGGCACAAAGCTCATTTAAGTATTCCCACGCGGTTTTTCCGTCGGGGACATCGTAGTGTGGCAGCTTAGTCACATGAAACTCAAACTCCACATTACACCGTTCTGCGATACGGTGTGTGTTCTCAATCGCCTGCGGCGCATAAGTAAACAGCGCGCGCATCTCCTCCTCGGACTTACAGTAATACTGGCCGCCCTCGTAGCGCATCCGGTTCTCATCGCTGACCTTCTTTCCGGTCTGAATGCATAACAAAATATCATGCGGCGTCGCATCGTCCGCATATGTGTAGTGAACATCGTTGGTGGCCACCAGTTCGATACCTGTCTCACGACTCATCCTCACCAGCTGGGTATTCACCATCCGCTGCTCCGGGATGCCGTGATCCTGAAGCTCCAAAAAGAAGTTTCCTTTTCCAAATATATTCTGATAACGAAGGGCAGCTTTCACCGCCTCCTCGTACATATTTCTCTGCAAAAATCGCTGAACCTCACCAGCCAGACAGGCGCTTAAAGCAATGACTCCCTCATGGTAAGTGTTAAGCACCTCATAATCTACTCTGGGCCGGTAATAAAATCCGTCCACAAATCCCTTTGACACGATCTTCATCAGATTGTCATAGCCGGTGTTATTCTCCGCCAAAAGCACCAGATGGTAATATCTGTCCTCGTCCTGCTTCCCCGCCTCTTTCTGAAAGCGTGATCCGGGAGTCACGTAAACCTCGCACCCAATGATCGGCTTTATCCCCACCGCGTGAGCCGCACGGTAAAAATCGATCACACCGTACATTACTCCGTGATCAGTAATCGCCAGACTATCCATTCCCAGTTCCTTCGCCCGGGAGGTAATCTCCTTAATCTTGCTGGAACCGTCCAGCAAGCTGTATTCCGTATGCACATGAAGATGGGTGAATGCCATGGGGGTGCCCTCCTTGATCTACAATCAAAAAACAGAACAATAACTCATTTTATACTATAACATATTTTCCACATTCCGTCAAAGATATTTTCTTCGCTCCACAAACGAAAAAGCCGTCGCTCCAAACGACAGCTTTTTCTCCTTTTTCATTTTCCCTTGCTTTTTACTAATGTTATTTTCCGTTGATTTCAGATCAACAAAGCGGCTACACTCTCTACCGCCATTTCTTCGTCTTTACCATCTGCCTGAATGGTAATCTCTTCGCTACCTTCAAAGAACATGGTCATCATACCCATAATGCTCTTTGCGTTCACGCTCTTGCTCCCCTGGATCAGATAAACTGAGCTCTCGTAATGACCTGATACCTGCACGATCATCGCTACCGGACTCTGGTCACTCTCAAAGTGTGATCTTGTGGTAATTGTTTTTACCGTCATGACTTTTCCTCCTCGTTTTCTCTGAAACTGCTCGCCAGTTCCTTTATTTTTCGCAACCGATGGTTTACGCCCGATTTTCCAATTGGCGGATCCAACATCTCTCCCAGTTCCTTCAGACTGGCCTCCGGCTTCGCAAGTCTTGCTAAAGCAACCGCTGCCACTCCCTCCGGGAGCTGATCAAAGCCCACCCGGTCACGTAAGAATACTATATCATTAATCTGCTCTACAGCAGCTGATACCGTTTTATTGATGTTTGCGGTCTCACAATTCACTTTGCGATTGACCGTTCCGCTGATCTCCCGGATAATGCGCACATTTTCCAGTTCCATCAGCGCATTGTGCGCCTCCATAATATTTAAGAGGTCAACCAGCTGACTACCCTCCTTCACATAGACTACATGGTGTTTCTTTCGACAAACTACCTTCGCGTCGATGTCAAACTCTACGAGCATTATCTCCTTCAACTGATCTGCCCGCTCTCTTGTCTGGCACACCAACTCATAATGATATGCCTTTTCCGGATTACTGATCGATCCGGACGCCAAAAACGCTCCGCGAACAAACGCCCGCTTACAGCAGGGACGCCGATACACTCCCGGCTCACAGACTCCGTCACGGAAACGAAGCTTCCCTTTGCTGTCAAACATCATAAATCCCGTCAATACGGTGAGTGCATCCTGCCCCTTCACCGATACCATATAAGTACTATGTCTGCGCTGACCCGGTATTCTTCCAATAGAACCTTCCGGAATCACGCCAAACGCTTTCACCAACAACAATCCGTATTTGTGCGCGACAAAATGGTTCTCTATCCTAATTGTCGCCGTATATTCTCCGCCATTCTCCTCTATCTCTCCGCAGGCTGCAAAGATGGCCGCAGCTTCCGCAATATGGCAATGGCTTTTATGTGCAAAATGTTTTGAAAGTTCATCTTTTACATCGGAAGAAAAAGACATCTCACTCCTCCTTTGTCACATTCCAAGGGTACGGACCTCCATTTCCAGCGAAACACCAAACTGATCCTTAACCCTCTCGCTGATCTGCCGGCACAGCTCCATTACATCGGCCGCTGTCGCACCACCCTGATTAATCACAAAACCACAGTGTTTTTCAGAGACTCTGGCTCCGCCCACCGAGTACCCTGCCAATCCGGCATCCTGAATCAACTTGCCCGCAAAATGCCCTTCCGGGCGTTTAAACGTACTGCCCGCACTTGGATACTCAAGCGGCTGCTTTTCCCTTCTGCTCCGGTTCAACTCGTCCATACGCGCCTTGATCGCCGATGGTTCCCCAGGCTGAAGGCGAAACTCCACTGCTGTCACGATCCCACCACAGGCAGGAATACAGCTGGTTCGATAGCCAAGCCCCATCTCTTCCACCGGAATCCACACATGTGCACCGTCCGGCATCAGAACATGAACTCTCGTCAAGACCTGTTTCATCTCTCCGCCGTAGGCTCCGGCATTCATCACCACCGCACCGCCGATACATCCGGGGATGCCGGAAGCGAACTCCAAACCGGCAAGACCGGTCTTCATCGCCTCACTCGCCACGCGTGCGAGAAGCACACCAGCCTCCGCTCTGATGATATTACCCTCAATTTCAAGTTTTTCTAATCCACGGCGCAGACAAATAACCACGCCACGGTATCCGTCATCACTGACCAATAAATTGCTTCCGTTTCCGATGACCACAAAAGGAACACCGGCTTTCCGACAGAGGGCGACTGCTTCGCACAGTCCATCCTCCCCACTCGGTTCTATCCACACATCCGCCGTTCCACCGATCCGGAATGTAGTATGAGCACTCATCGGCTCATCGCGCTTTACCTTATCCGCACCGCAAACAACGGTCAACTGTTCAATCAAATACTCCATCAATTATCTATCCCTATGCGCAGTCAGATTTTCCTGTACACGACGGTACAATTCCTTAGCCGCATTATAGCCAAGACTCTTCTGTCTGTGATTTACCGCCGTGGATTCCACAACCACGGCCAGATTACGACCGGGACGTACAGGCAGATTATAGCTAACCACCTTGATTCCCATGTACTCCGTATAATGATCCTCCAACCCCATGCGGTCATACTCTTTATTTCTGTCCCATTCTTCCAAATGAATCACCACGTCAATACTATTCGTTAAACGGACGCAGCTCACACCGAACAGGGACTTCACGTCAACAATCCCGATGCCGCGGATCTCAATCAAATATCTGGTCATCTCAGGTGCCGATCCGACCAAAGTCACATCGCTCACCTTTTTTACCTCCACCACATCGTCCGCAACAAGACGATGACCACGCTTAATCAGCTCAAGTGCCACCTCACTCTTACCGATTCCGCTCTCACCGGTAATCAATACTCCGGTTCCATACACATCCACCAAAACACCATGGATCGTAATCTGAGGTGCAAGCTCCACTCTCAGCCAACGGATCGTCTCTGCCATTACATCAGAGGTGTTTGCCTTTGAACCCAATATGGGAACATTATATCTGACGGCCAGAGCCAAAACTTCATCCTCCGGTCTTAGATCTCTGGAATAAATCACCGCAGGAAGACCCTTTCTAAAGATCGTCTCATACGTCTTCAGACGCTCCTCCTTCGTCAGATGATCCATAGTATATGTGTATTCAACGTATCCGATAATCTGAACACGTTCGTTTTCAAAATGCTCCATAAATCCGGCAAGCTGCAAAGCCGGACGATTAATTTCCGGCTGATACAGCCAGATTTCGTCGGTGTTAATCTCAGGAGTCAGGTTCACCAAAGACAGTGCATTGATCAATTTTGTGATACTTACTCGATTCATCGGCGTTTCCCTCCAAAACAATCCCTTGTCAGCGCTGCCGAAACAAGCTTTACCTATTGTCAGAATGGTTCAAGAAGAACCACTTCCACTTTAGCACAAAAAGATTTCAAACACAAGACCTTCCTAAATTTCTGTCTTATTGTTCAATTTTTTTTAAAATTAACTCATTTATATTGTAAATTGTTCCAAAGAAAATACAATCTATTATTTATCTTCTCTCCGTTTTTTTCCAAAAAACAGCAAGACCTGTTCTGCTGCCTTCCGATTCATCTCCGGCACCGCCATCAATGCTTCCAAATCAGCCTGTCGGATATGTTCCATATCTCCAAATGTACGCATTAGAGCCTTTCTACGCACCGGTCCGATCCCTTCAATATCGTCAAGTATGGAATGTATCTGGTCTTTTCCGCGCAAATTGCGGTGATACGTAATTGCAAATCGGTGAGCCTCATCCTGAATCCGGGTGATCAGCTTAAACGCCTCGCTGTGGGTATCAATCTCCAGCTCTTCGCCTTCATAATAAAGCGCCCTCGTCCGGTGAAAATCGTCCTTCACCATGCCGCAGACAGGGATGGAGATACCGCACTCCGAAAGAGCGCGCTTGGCCATCGCCACCTGCCCTTTTCCACCATCCATTAAAATGAGATCCGGAAAACGCACAAAGCTTCCCGCATACTCTTCTGCCGCCTGTTCTGCGCTGACATCGGCTGCCTCTGCAGGCTCGCTACTCTCCCTCCGGATTTCCTCCCTCTCGCGAAGTCCGTGTTTAAACCGTCTTGTCAGAACCTCCAGCATAGACGCGTAATCATCGGGGCCGACCACGGTACGTATCCTAAACTTTCGGTAGTCGCTTTTTCTCGGTTTTCCATCCTCAAATACGACCATGGAGCCCACCGATTCGCAACCGCTGATGTTGGAGATATCAAATGCCTCCATCCGGTGAATATCCGAAAGGCCCAAAAGGCTTGCAATTGAAGCTGCTGCCAGAACGGTCCGCTCCTCCTCGCGTTTTAGCTTCTCCTGATCCCGCTCCCAGACCATCTTTGCATTTTTCGCCGCCAGTTCCACCATCGCCGCCTTCTCACCGCGCTGAGGAACCTTAATTGAAACCTTACGTCCTTTTCTGCCTGACAACCATGTCTCAATCAGTTCCGTGTCCTCAATCTCCACCGGCAGATGGATTTCCACCGGAATATATGGAGTTCCTGCATAAAACTGCTTCACAAATCCACCCAGCACCTGAGAAGGTGTCTCCTGGGCGTCGATAGTCATATGGAAATCATCACGCCCGATCATCTTTCCTTCACGGACAAAGAAGGTCTGAACCACCGCATCCCTGCCCTCAATATGGCAGGCGATCACATCCTTCTCCTCCCCATGGTTTCCTGTAATTTTCTGCTTTTGAGCGATCTTCCCGACACTCTGATAAAGTTCTTTGATGGCTCCGGCCTCCTCAAACTTCCACTCAGCCGCTGCCTCCTTCATCCTGCGCTCCAAATCTTTTAGAATCACATCATACTTTCCGCCCAAAAAATCCATCGCCGCATCCACGCTTTTCCGGTATTCTTCTGCGGAAATATATCCTTGGCAGGGTGCGCTGCACTGGTGTATCTGGTAATTCAGGCAGGGTCTGTCCTTTCCGATCTCCGCAGGAAGACTTCGATTGCAGGTGCGAAGCTTGTACAGTTTATGCAATAATTTCAGCGTATCCTTCACAGCTCCCGCGCTGGTATAAGGCCCGAAATATCTGGACTTATCCCGCTTTTGTGTGCGCGAAAACATCACCCGCGGGAACTCTTCCTCCAGTGTCACACGGATAAACGGATACGCTTTATCGTCCATCAGCATGGTATTGTATTTCGGCCGAAATTCCTTGATTAGATTGCACTCCAAAATCAGTGCCTCTAACTCGGAGTCTGTGATCGTATACGTGAACCGCGAAATGTGGCTCACCATCTTCAGGATCTTCGGAGATTTACCCCTGCTGTCCTGAAAATACTGACGGACACGATTTTTCAAATTGATTGCTTTTCCCACATAGATCACCTCGTCGTGGGCATCGATCATCTGATAAACACCGGGCTTCGCCGGAAGTTTTTTCAGTTCCTCTTCGATATTAAACATGAAACTCCTTAAGCCTCCGCTCAAACTCCTCAAAAAATCCATCCGCCGGATATGGTGTCAGATAAAACACCTGCAGGATTCGTATGCACAGTGCCTTCGCCGCCTCCGCTTCCACCCCTGCCATCCTGCCCTGCATCTCTTTCTGAAATGCATGCCACTTAAGCACAAACCGATGATACCGCTCATAATCCGGTGTATCAATCCACTTCTTTATCTTCACTTTTGTCTTCACCGGATAGGGACATTCCCCGGCTTGTACAATGTACGTGTAATCTCCGCTGCCGTCATAGAATCTTCCCAGCGGGAACAGCCTGCACACGCCCGGTCTGAGTGCATGGACACTGCACCGCCCTTCTTCATTCAGAAAGGTGCATGTTTCCTCCGCACCACCCATGATCAGGTGCGGCAAGATCAACCCATCTGCCACTCCCAGCTCCATCCGCGCCGGACAAAGCACCCTCGCTCCGCTCTCCGGCCGCGTCTCCTCGTGTTCCTGTAAAAGCGCAGCTGGAGCGCACAAAAGCCCCGTCGCCAACCGGTGAACGTCAAGCGGATCAAAAACAATAGAGTTCCCCATCCCATGGCAACAAGCGGAACAACCCTTGCACCCGTCGCAGCCAATCTTTGCAAGATCATTGATTCCGTAAAATTTTCCGTCGTAGATTTCTTCTATTGATTGATCTCTGTACATAACACATCTCCAACTCAACGCAAAATGCGAAGTTCCTGCTCACATATCTCTCCCTTACGGTAGAACACCCTCGGCACCCGCTTCGACACTGCGCACACAAGCTCATAGGGAATCGTCCCCGCAACATCCGCCATTGTCTCAATGGGGTTTTCGTCTCCGAAGATCACCACCTCATCACCCACATCCACACCGGGCTTCCCGCTCAGATCGATCATACACATATCCATACAGATCCTCCCGCGAATGGGAGCAGCGCCTTCCGCAGTCATCACCGAATAGCGGTTTGACAGGCATCTGAACAGACCGTCCGCATACCCGATGGGCAGAACTCCCATCCG
>JAFSBP010000370.1 GCA_017437205.1 Lachnospiraceae bacterium | reverse complement strand
AACAGCAACCTGCCACTTCCTATACATTCACTGATTCATTGAACCGCACTGTGAGGGTGGATTCTTTGGATCGCGTTGCCATTGCATCGGGAAGCCTTGCTGACTGCTGGCTCCTAGCCGGCGGAACGGTTTGCGCAGTTACTCGCGACGCAATTGAAGAACGAAATCTTGAGTTGCCTGATGATGTGATCGACCTTGGTTCCCTGAAAAATCCAAATTCGGAACTTTTACTGTCCTCAGACCTCGATCTGGTGATATTGATACCTTCCTACAGTGCTCATCTCGCACTGGCGGATTTGCTTGACAAGGCGAAGATTCCCTATGCCTACTTTGATGTCGAGACCTTTGACGATTATCTGGGCTTGTTAAAAACATTTACGACATTGACCGGACGCCCTGATCTTTATGAAACCAATGGAACCGCCATCCTTACCCAGATAAACGCCTCCATTGAACAGATGAAATCTGTCCTTCCTCCCAATGTCCTGCTTTTGCGCACTTCATCATCCAATATCAAGTCGCTGGGCAGTGACACTATGGTCGGACATATGCTAAAGGATCTCGGCTGTCAGAATATTGCAGACAGTGATAACCACCTCTTAACCGAGCTGAGTTTGGAGGGTATTATTAGCGCTGACCCCGATTACATTTTTGTGATTTGCATGGGTGATACAAAAGAAGCTGTCGCTCATTTTAATTACACCTTAAGTTCAAATCCCATATGGAATACACTGACAGCAGTCAAGGAAAACCGTTTTCATTTTTTGCCAAAAGACTTGTTTCACTATAAACCAAATGCACGTTGGGGAGAAAGTTATGAGACGTTGGTTGATTTGCTTACAAAAGAATAAAATACATTCATTTTCATCGATCCTATGGATCAGCGGAGTTCTTCTTCTTAGTGTAGGTGTTATTTCCCTGTGTCTGGGAACGGTAAGTTTATCTTTTTCTGAACTACTGTCAATTCCGCCGATCGTGCGTTTTGTTCGCTTTCCACGAATGATCGCCGCCATATTCGCCGGAGCAGGTCTTGCCGGGGCAGGTGTGATTATTCAAACTCTTCTCGGAAATCATTTGGCCGGACCAAATATTATCGGAGTGAACTCCGGCGCCGGATTGATGACCTTGATTGCCGGACTTCTCTTTCCACTGTTCCCCGCCGCTCAGCCGCTGGCCGCGTTTGTCGGCGCATTGATTGCAGTAAATGCTGTTTTTCTCCTCTCCAAGCGGGCCGGGACAGGAAAGACAACCATTATTTTGTCCGGTGTCATCTTAAACAGCCTATTTAACGCGATCTCTGAAGGTTTGTGCACATTTTTTCCGGATATTAATCTGAGTTATGCGGCGTTTCGTGTCGGTGGCCTGTCCGCTGTCCAGCCTTATGTCCTTTACCCTGCGGTTTTACTGATTATTATCTCGCTTTTAATTGTTTTGTTCAAGGCTGACACGCTGGAACTGCTCTCTCTGGGCGACGAATCCGCCTTCACATTAGGCGTCTCTGTCAAAAGTTATCGTCTGCTTTTTCTAATCTGCGCAGCTGCAATGACCGGTGCCGCAGTGAGTTTTGCCGGTCTGATCGGATTTCTCGGTTTGATTGTCCCCCACGCCGCCAGACTTCTGGTGGGCGATGAGATCAAGAAGCTATTTCCGCTCTCGCTTTTATGGGGGGCACTCCTGATGCTTGTCTGCGACACCGTTGCACGGACAGCGTTTTCACCCTTTGAGCTTTCCGTGGGAATCCTTCTCTCTGTTATCGGTGCTCCGATTTTTATCCACATGCTTTTGAAACGAAAGGAGCGATAAATATGCTGAAGCTAAACTACGTTTCCTCCGGATACCATCAAACTTGCGTCATCCACGACATTAATCTCTTCTTTGAACAGGGAACAATCTATACAATCGTAGGAAAAAACGGATGCGGAAAAAGCACTCTGCTCAAGGCTTGCGCAGGACTTCTCCCCCTATTTACCGGGAAGATCGTCCTCGAGGGTCAGGATATGAATCAATATTCATCCATTGACCGCGCAAAAAAGCTCACCTATCTCTCTCAGTTTCGAACACTGCCAAATATTACCGTCGCCAGACTCTTGGAACACGGTCGTTTCCCCCATTTAGGGCATCCGGGGAGGCTCAGTTTAGCAGACCGTCACTGCATTGACCGAATCATTGATTTGATGAACCTCCGAGATCTCTGTAATAAACCGCTTCCCGCCCTCTCCGGCGGCGAATGTCAGCGGGTATTTCTCGCGATGAAACTGGTACAGGATACCCCCATTTTGCTTCTCGACGAGCCGACAACGTATATGGACATTGAATATCAATTGTTTTTCCTCGATCTTCTGACAAAATTGAAGGAGGAAGGCAGGACTATCGTCCTGGTACTTCACGATCTTTCTCAGGCGCTGCACTATAGCGACCGAATTATTGTCATGGATGAAGGCCAGGTGATTCAGACCGGAAGTCCAAAGGAGATTTCCGAGAACGGTATCCTTTCCGCTGTCTTTCACGTAAAGATCGAGGACCACAATTATCCGTTCCATCCGGATATTTGAGCAATATCTCCTTATACGGCTTCTCATATCCTGCATGGACAATGTCCATCTTCACCTCATCACCGCTCACGCTGAAACGGTACTGATGGAATTTGCCTTCACGATATTCAAAGTTCTCTCCGTTGTCCAGATAGTGATTCCACACGCCTTCTCCGGGATACGCTTCTACAATCAGTGTATCGTTCTCCTTCTCACCCACGTAGGACTGATCCTCCATCGTGGGAATCACACTTCCGGCCTTTACGTAGATTGGGCAGGTGTCAAGAGGCGCCTCCCTGATAAACCAAATCGGCCCGGTCAGCTTTTCCTTTGTCCAGTAATCATACCACTCGCCATCCGGCAGATAAACCATGCGGTGATTCATCCCCTGCATTACCACAGGGGCAACCAACATGCGATCTCCCACCATGAACTCGTCGTTACAGTTGCCGGCAACCGGGTCTTTTTCGTAGTGATATACCAGCGGACGCATAATCGGCGCACCAGTCTTCTCCTCCTCGTAGAACAGATCATAGAGATAAGGGATCAGACGGTAACGCAGCTTCACATACTTGCGATAGATGTCGAGAACTTCGTCGCCAAAGCGCCAAGGCTCCTGTGGTCTGGTGCCCAGTGAGCTGTGATTGCGAAACAGCGGTGAGAAGCATCCCACCTGCACCCAGCGGGTGATCAATTCAGGTGTGGTATCGTAGCCAAAGCCGCCGATATCGGTGCCAACAAAGGGCATTCCGGAAAGTCCCAGATTGCAGAGCTGGGGAATCACCATCTGTAGATGTGCCCACATGCTCACATTGTCACCGGTCCAGGCGGTGCTGTATTTCTGTGTTCCAGCAAAACATGCTCTGGTGATCACAAAGGGACGGCGACCGTCTAAGCGCTTCAATGCCTCGTAAGTCGCTTTTGCCATCAAATGTCCGTAAACATTGTGCATTTCCAAGTGATTGGTCGTGCGACCGTCATCGGTAAACACTACATCATCCGGCAGAGGACCTTTGAAGCTGGCCGGTTCATTCATATCATTCCAGATACCACGAACACCCTGGTCAAGAAGAAACTGCTGATGCTCTCCCCACCACTTTCTCGTGTTAGGGTTTCCGAAATCCGGGTATGCGGACTCTCCCGGCCACACTTCGTTGATATAGACTTCTCCCTCGGGAGTCTTAGCAAAGTAACCTTCGCGGACACCTTCCTCATACACCGAATATCCGGCTTCCTTCTTCACAGCCGGATCATTGATCGTGATCGGCTTAAAACCATCCTCGGCAAGCCTTTTAAGAAATCCCTTAGAGTCCCCGCGATAGCGCTCCTCATTCCAAGTAAACACCTTATAATTGTCCATGTAATCGATGTCAAAATGAATCGCATCGCAGGGAATGTCATTGTCACGCATCCCTCTCGCGATCATCTCCATATCCGACTGATCCACATAGCCCCATCTGGACTGATGATATCCCAGCGTCCACTTTTGCGGAAGCGGATGTGTTCCGGTCAGATACGTATATCCGGAAAGAACATCCCTTAAGCTCTCACCGGCAATGTAGTAGTAATCCAAGTCACCGCCATCGCCTGCAAACCAATAGTAGTCCTGAGACTCCTGAGCCATATTGAAATATGTCTTGTAGGTGTTATCCAGAAAGATTCCGTACACATGAGTGTCCGTGAGTGCCATAAAGAACGGAATCGACTTGTACAGCGCCTTAAAACCATCCACCTGCGGCGAGGGATCGTCCGTGTTCCACATCTCGTATTCGTAATGACGCTTATTGAGATAGCCGGTCTTGTCACCAAGACCATAAAACCGCTCGGTTCCCGTCATGGTCTTCAATACATCGAAATGATGCACATCCTGCCCCTGCTCCGTACCATGTCCCTCGCTGATGAGAAGCTTCGCCTGCTCGCCGCTGATTCTCTGAAGCGGTTTCTTCTTTCCGTGATAGTCAGTGCAGACCGCGACGCCGTATTTGTCGTAAAAATCCACATAAAATCCGTCGTTGACACAGACGGTAACTTCCTCTGTGCAAATCCACAGACCATCGTTCCCTTT
>JAFSBP010000369.1 GCA_017437205.1 Lachnospiraceae bacterium | reverse complement strand
GGTGATTCTGATCCCGCAGGATTTAAGCCCTGAGTATGAAGCCCTCTGCCGGATGGTCAGGGAGATCAATGACAGCGAGGTGGATGCCTGCGACCGGTTGTCTGATCGGGTGTACCGATTTGATCGAAAAACAGGGAAGATTGGGTAAATAAAGTACAATAGACGAACGCATCACGGGAGCTATGAACACATGCCCCCAGCTCCCGTGATGCCTCTTAAAAAAGGTTCCGTCCTTTCTTATTTCTTCCCTTCCAACTCCCTGATGCAGCATCCAATCTCATACAACGAATCGTAAATCACATCGGGCTTTACCTCGGACGTCTCCACATCCTCCAGATGTGTCTCGCCGGTCAGCACCAGGAAACCGTTGGCGCCATTCTTCACACCGGTTGCCACGTCGGTGTACAGTCTGTCTCCGACGAACGCGATTTCTTCTCTCGCATATCCGGTGGAAGCAAGTACCATATCAACCGTCTCCTTGAAGGGCTTTCCAAGGTATCTGGGCTGCACTCCGGTGGACAGCGTGATTGCTGCACAGAACGCGCCGCAGTCAGGGATAAACCCTTCCTTTGTGGGACAGTTGATGTCCAGATGAGTGGCAAGGAACATTGCACCGTTGCGGATATACGTACATGCGCGCTCCAGCTTCTCATAGGTCAGTGTCATATCGAAGCCAACCACAACGATGTCGGGCATGTCCTTCGTCAGCTTGATTCCGGCCTCGATAAAGGTCTCCTCCAGCGCGGGAGTTCCCACCAAATATACGGTCTTATCTGCATAATTGGTCTGCAAATATTTGATGGTCACATCGCCTGAGGTCATGATCTGATTTCTCTCGATGAAGCAGTTCATGCCTGCCAGGCGCTTAATATAAATGCTGGGGGATTTGGATGAGTTATTGGTGAAGAAAATGTAATCTCTTCCGCTCTCTTTCACCGCCTCAAGGAAATCCAGAGAACCCTCGATGATCTCGTCATCAAAATAAAAGGTTCCGTCCATGTCCAGGACAAACAGTTTGATTTTTTCCAATGCTTTTACTTTCTCGTTCATGTAAATTCTCCTCAACCTTTCTGGAACTCAGAGCGTTTTCTCAGCTTAGAATCCAATATCTTTTTACGAATGCGCAGATGCTTCGGTGTAACCTCCAAAAGCTCATCGGTGTCAATGAACTCCAGACATTGCTCAAGGGTCAGCTGTTTCGGCGGCACCAGACGAAGGGCATCATCAGAACCGGATGCACGGGTATTTGTAAGCTGCTTTCTTTTGCAGACGTTAACCTCGATATCGTCGGTCTTCGCATTCTCCCCGACCACCATGCCGGCATACACGCGCTCGCCCGCGCCGATAAACAGATTTCCTCTCTCCTGTGCATTGAACAGACCGTAGGTAATACTCTCACCGTCCTCAAAGGCAATCAGAGAACCGTTCTTTCTGTACTGAATCTCCCCTTTGAACGGACCGTAGCCGTCAAAGATCTGGTTGATCACACCTGTACCCTTCGTGTCAGTCAAAAACTCATCCCGGTATCCGATCAGACCGCGGGAGGGAATGGTAAACTCCAGACGGGTGTTTCCGCCGTTTCCGGCAGTCATATTCAAAAGTTCTCCCTTTCTCTGGCTAAGTTTCTGAATCACGGTGCCGGAAAACTCTTCGTTCACATCCACATAAGCCTTTTCCATAGGTTCCAGGAGCTTGCCATTGGCATCGTGCTTGTACAGCACCTCTGCCTTGCTCACCGCAAACTCATAGCCCTCACGGCGCATATTCTCAATCAGAACGGACAGATGAAGCTCTCCGCGACCGGAAACCTTAAACTGATCCGCGTTCTCCGTCTCCTCCACACGGAGGCTGACATCCGTGTTCAGTTCGCGAAACAGCCGGTCACGCAGATGACGGGAAGTCACATATTTTCCCTCCAGACCTGCCAGCGGACTGTCATTGACCAGAAAATGCATGGCAATAGTCGGCTCCGAAATCTTCTGGAAGGGAATTGCCACGGGATTTTCCGGCGAACACAAGGTATCACCGATGTGAATGTCCGCAATACCGGAGATCGCTACGATGGCTCCCATGGACGCCTCGCGCACCTCCACCTTATTCAAACCGTCAAACTCGTAGAGCTTACTGATTTTTACTTTCTTATACTTGTCAGGCTCATGGGCATTCAACATGACCACTTCCTGATTTACTTTCAGTGATCCGTTATCGATCTTACCGACGCCGATGCGTCCGACATACTCATTGTAATCAATGGTACTGATAAGGACCTGTGTATCCGCCTCCGGATCTCCCTCCGGCGCAGGAATATAGTTCACTATCGTCTCAAATAAAGGCTCCATGCTCTTCGGATCATCGTTGAGATTGGTCACCGCATAACCGTCTCTCGCAGACGCATAGACGATGGGGCAGTCCAACTGCTCGTCATTTGCGTCCAGATCGATCAAAAGCTCCAGCACTTCATCGACCACTTCCTCCCATCTGGCCTCGGGGCGGTCCATCTTATTCACGCAGACGATCACAGGAAGCTCCAGCTCCAGTGCCTTTTGAAGGACAAATCTGGTCTGCGGCATCGCACCTTCAAATGCATCCACCACCAGAATAACACCGTTTACCATCTTAAGGACACGCTCCACCTCGCCGCCGAAGTCCGCATGGCCTGGTGTATCAATAATATTAATCTTTGTGTTTTTATATGTTACCGCAGTGTTTTTCGCTAAAATCGTGATTCCACGCTCACGCTCAATATCATTTGAGTCCATAACACGCTCCACCACCGCCTGATTCTCTCTGAACACACCGCTCTGCTTTAACAGCTCGTCCACCAACGTGGTCTTTCCATGATCAACATGGGCAATGATCGCAATATTTCTGATATCTTCTCTTCTCGTCTTCATCTGTCACACTTCCTAGTCTCTTTTATGTCATATTTATTTTGCCGGTGCCGCCTCGCGCATCATCGCAAGCAGCAGATCGACCATACGTCCGTAACTCTTTACGCCGTCGGTCTGACCATTCCCCTGAAGGTACGCATTGTTTACCTGCGTCTGCACCTCCGCGATTTTTGTCTCAAAGCGATCCCAAAATGCATTATTTGCCGACAGATCCTTCTTCGCCATGTCACACAGCGAATCGCGAATCTCCCAGTATGCGTCCTTGTCTGCACTGTACAAGGAGTTTCCCGCATAGATATACGCAGTCAATGCCCCACTATAGTTAAACTCGGCGCAGTCCGACGCAGCACACGCCAAATAGGCAATAAAATTCGCCTCGTCCTCCCGCATGAATCCCTTCAAATGAGACAACTCATGGCAGGCGGTAAAGGGAATATTGTAATCCACCATCTCCCGGTTATAGTTTGCCTCCACCGTAAAGGGCGAGTAGATTCCGCTGACCTGCTGCACAGAGAGAAATCTGGAGATCAGTACCGGTTTCGGCTGCGGATAATATCCTCTAAGCACGGAATAATTCTCCGATGCCGCCTTCATCGCCTTCACCGCTTCCTTTTGCACATTCGCGGTAATCACCGTACATCCGTCCCCGTCAAGAACCATCTCCTTCGACGCCTCGTTCACCTGATCTGCCAAAAAGCGCGTAAGGGCGATCAGCTCCTCCTTCGATGATTTCTGAATAGAAAGCCCCTGCGTCGTGGAGAATGACTGGGCGTAATAATTGATTCCACAGGTCATCGTATAAACCATCAAAATGAGCGAAACAGAAGTCATCACGCAATACAACCAGTTTACCAGCTGCTTCAGTACACGCACTTTCTTTCTGCTCACTCTCACAACGGAACTCACCGTATAGACAACAAAGCCGATGATCAGCGCATACAGTCCCATCTCGCCTACGGAAATCGGCAGGATCGATGCGACACGCCCCAATGTATTCACAAAGATGGGATAAATGTTCAGAATATACCACGTACCAAAGCCTCCGACTTTTCTCGCAAGAAGCTGAAACACGAAAGTGATAAGCAATGGGATCAACACCCAAAGCCAACGGATAATTCTCTTCTCTTTCATTTCTTATGTACCTCCCTTGCCTGTTCACAAAATCAAGCCCCACAACATAACCACGTATAGTTTACCAAGTCTTCTCCATTTTGACAACAGGTATTTGTTGCAGAATGAAAAACTTTCTGTTAAACTGATACCAGAGTGTAAACGTCATACGTTTCATGTTTACATGAAAATGTATGACTTTGAGCCCCACAAAACATGAGAAAGTCTTCCCCCGGAGGATAGTATGGAAAAATTATATGTATTCGGTACCGGCAATGCCGCCGTTACCCACTGTTATAACACCTGCTTCGCGATCAACGATGACGATAACTTTTTTATGGTAGACGCAGGAGGCGGAAACGGTATATTGCGCATCTTGGAGGATATGCAGGTTCCCTTAAATCGCATTCACCACATCTTCGTCACCCACGAGCACAATGATCATATCCTCGGCATGGTTTGGATGGTGCGGATGATCGCCACCGAGATGCTGAAAGGAAAGTATGACGGCCAGTTGACCATTTACTGCCACAAGGAACTGATCGACACCATAAAAACACTCTGCCGCCTGACGATCCAGAAGAAATTCTGCAATCTGTTCGACGACCGTATCGTCTTTGACGAAGTTACCGACGGCTGTCACAAAAGCATTCTCGGACACGATGTATGTTTCTTCGATATTCTTTCCACCAAGGCAAAGCAATTCGGCTTCGTCTTCCTGCTAAACGATGGCAGAAAGGTAGTATTCGCCGGGGACGAGCCCATCAACAGGGAACGTTTTTCTCTCCTAAACGGAGCCGACTGGCTGCTCACGGAAGCCTTCTGTCTCTACGATGACCGCGAACGCTTCAAGCCCTATGAAAAACACCACAGTACGGTAAAGGACGCCGCCCTTCTGGCGGAGGAAACCCAAGTCCCTCATCTTCTTCTGTGGCATACGGAGGATAAGACCATCACCACGAGAAAGGAAGCGTATACGGCTGAGGGGAAGGAATTTTATCATGGGGAGATTTATGTGCCGGAGGATGGGGAAATAATTTGTCTCTAACAGCAAAACTCCCCACTTTCCATAGGAAAATGGGGGAAGAACCGCCTTTTATTAACCGCCAGCTTATTTATATACTCTGAATCCATTTCCGATAATTTGTTGAGACTCAGAAAAAATGATAAACGCATTATCATCTAATTCAAGAATTGATTTTTGAAAATAAGTAATCTCACTTTCCTTTAATGCGCACATCAACACTTTGTTTCCTTTCATGGTATAGGCCCCCATCGAATCTAAAATGGTCACGCCTCTGGACGAATGCGAAACGAGAAATTTAGAAATTTCGATGCCCTTATCCGATACCACAAACGCCAGTTTGGACACATTCAACTTGCTAATCAGCCAGTTGATAGAAAATGATGACAGGAACAATGAAACGATTCCATACAAAGCCAAATCAACTGTCCTAAAAACGACCAGCGAGATAACAATGACGATTATATCTACAATCATTAAAAGACTTCCGATTTTCACATAGGGAAATATACACTGTACCAGCCTGCCTAAGATATCTGTCCCTCCTGTCGACGCACCTTGAGTGAGGGTAAGCCCAATACCAAAACCGTACATAACCGCGCCGAAAATTGCTGCCAACATCGGATCAGATGTCATTGGTGGCAAATAGGTAAATAGCTGAACAAACAAAGATATCAGTGCTGCCCCCAAAATGGTATCTTTCACAAATTGAAACCCTAAAAACTTCAACGCCAGCAATAATAGCACAATATTAATCACTGCGAATGAAACTCCCGGCTGTATCCCTATCGCATGATATAAAACGGTAGAAAGACCGGAAACGCCTCCGTTGACAATTTTATTCGGCGTATAAAAAATACTGATGCCCAACGCCGTCAAAATGACACCTATGATAATTAGCGCGTAGCGTTTTATAATACTTATACTCTCGTGTTTCATAATATAAATGCTTTCTCCCCTTTCAACGTCCAACTCATTTCATTTTCTCACTGTTTGCCACTAACTGTTCCAGACATTTCTGCCGTTCTTTTCCCTTTACAGGTACGATCTGACTTTCTGTAACTCTCACTGGAACAAACTGAAGTTCAATTACATCAGAAATATCGAGATGAACAATCACTCCCGTCTCTTCTTTTCCCAAATCTTTCTTGGATTTCTGTCCATCATATCCGTACAATATATTTGCACTTCGATACAATTCATAGCTGCCGATTCCTCCACCTATGCGGCACAAAACCACGTCTGCACCGCTCTTTACCATTGTCCGACAAATTTGGCGAATCCGGGCAGGTTGATATATCTCCATCGTCGTACCACATGGATAACTCACAATCACAAAATCATTTTGTGCTTTTGCAGCACAAATCTCCTTGATAGCACGACAAATATAGCTGTTCCTATCCTCCATTTGTTCAACGGACACACCATTATCTTGGTCAGTTTCCGCAACAATAAATGCCACTCTGACATCATCACTCTCGAAGATAGCACTTTTTTCATTGGATCCCATC
>JAFSBP010000368.1 GCA_017437205.1 Lachnospiraceae bacterium | reverse complement strand
AGACTTACCGGGCTTTGGATTGCGTCAAGTGCATAGACGATTTCTTCTTTGCTGATTCCGACTTCCTCTGCAATCTCACAAATCGTTGGTTCTCTTAGCATGCGCTTCGAAAGTTTCTCTTTGGCATAGATCGCCTTGTAAGCAGTGTCCCTTAGTGATCTGGAAACACGGATTACATTGCTGTCTCGTAAGAATCTGCGGATTTCACCGACGATCATCGGTACCGCATAAGTGGAAAATTTTACCATTAAGTCCGGATTAAAATTATTAATCGCTTTAATTAGTCCCACACAGCCAATCTGAAAAAGGTCATCAATGTGCTCGCTGGCATTGGAAAATCGCTGAACCACACTGAGCACAAGGCGGAGATTTCCCTCAATATAAGTCTTTTTTGCTTCTTCATCGCCTGTCTTGATCCGCTTAAAAAGTTCAGCTTTTTCTTCTTCTTTCAGCAATGGAAGCTGTGAGGTATTCACCCCGCAGATTTCTACTTTGTATCCTGCCATCTCCTTAACCTCCGAAAAATTTTTCCTAAAAAGATGATTTACGGAATGAGAGTGGTTTATACGAAAGGAACAAAGGTTATTTTTGGAAAAGGTGATAAAGTGGTTGTAATTTGGCGTCGTTTTTGGTAGAATATAAGAAATGTAATTTGGTGCAATTGTTTGAATATGTTTGGAGGCGGATGATGAGCGATAAGAATAAGTTTGATGATAAGGATAAGCAGGATTTTTACATAGAAGAGGTTGAGTTGGACGCCCCTGAACGTGAAAAGAAGGTGTCTCAGAAGACATTAGAGATTCCGGTGATTGAGGCCAGACAGCGCAGGATGGAGGCAGAACAGAATCTTGCACCTCGCAGTGAAAAACCTCAGAATCAATTTTTAGAGGATTACGGTAAATATGTGATCATTGGAGCGGTTGCGCTTGTATTGATCATTGTTTTAGTGTTGCTTGGAACAAAAATGTTTAAGCCTGCAAATGGACCGGAAGATACTACTGCAGCGACATCCACAGAAGAAACTGCTGCCTCGACCGAGGAAGAAAGCTCTACGATTACGTTGGACACGTCTTTAGTGTTGACGCAGGATGAAAAAGTAAAAAAATTGATGTCCGATTATTATGAGGCACTTACAGCGTGTGATGTGAATACAATTCATCGTCTTGTGGAGGATGACAGTCAGTACACGCTCGAGAATTTGCAAAAAAAGAGCCAGTATATCGAAGACTATCGCAATATTATCTGTTATACAAAACCCGGCCTCTATGAGGGCGAGTATATTCTCTATGTATACAGTGAGATTAAATTTATCAATATAGATACAGCGGCGCCTCAGTTGAATCACTATTACCTAAATTGTACGGAAGAGGGCACGCTGCAGATGGCAAACGGAGTGTTGGCCAGTGATAAAGTGGATTACATGAATGCCGCAGACCAGGAAGATGACGTAAAGGAACTGGTAGAGGATGTTTCAAATCGTCTTACATCTGCGATGGAATCTGACGAAAAACTGTTTGAACTTGTAAAATTACTCAATAATGTAGTTGTACCGGAATCTACGGAGGCCGGAGATGAAGATACTTTTTATGTGAACGGAGAACTCTTTTATCGTGTAGATGAGACTGTTTACGCAAAAAATGAGGTAAACGTTCGCTCGCAAAATTCAGTGGAGAGTGTGGCGCTTGGAGCACTCTATCCGGGCGATTATGTTCGTCGTACCGGATACAGCGAGAATTGGAGCCAGATCGAGTATAAAGGTCAGGTTGCCTATGTTTACAAGGGAAATTTAACGACCCAGAAACCGGAGTAAGATTGAATGAATGTTTCGGATTTTGATTATGAATTGCCGCAGGAGCTGATTGCGCAGGATCCACTTGAGGATCGCAGTTCCTCCCGCCTGCTGGTTCTTAACAAGGAAACCGGCGAGTTTCGGCATGATGTATTTTACAATATAATTGATGAACTGAATCCCGGAGACTGTTTGGTGATCAATGACACCCGTGTCATTCCCGCACGCCTTTACGGTGTGAAAGAGGGAACCGGTGCCGGAATAGAGGTCCTTTTGCTGAAGCGAAAGGAGAACGACACCTGGGAAACTTTGGTGAAGCCCGGAAAGAAGGCAAAGCCCGGCACGGTGATTTCCTTTGGTGATGGAAAGCTTAAGGGAACGGTAGTGGATGTGGTGGAGGAAGGAAACCGCCTGATTCGCTTTGAATATGAGGGCATTTTTGAGGAAGTTCTGGATGAACTCGGGCAGATGCCTCTGCCTCCTTACATTACCCATGTGCTTCAGGATAAAAATCGCTATCAGACTGTCTATGCAAAGCATGACGGTTCTGCCGCTGCACCCACAGCAGGCTTGCACTTTACGAATGAATTGCTTGCGCAGATTGAGGCGAAGGGTGTGAAAATTGCACGAGTGACTCTGCACGTAGGCTTAGGCACATTCCGACCTGTGAAGGTGGAAAATGTACTGGAGCATCATATGCATTCCGAGTTCTTTATGGTGGATGAGGAGGCTGCAGCGCTGATCAACCGAACGAAGGCGGAGGGACATCGGGTCATTTCCGTGGGAACCACCAGTTGCCGTACCCTTGAGTCTGCGACTACCGAGGACGGTGTGGTACATGCTACCAGTGGATGGACAGAAATTTTTATCTATCCCGGATATAAATTCAAGGCGATCGATGCACTGATCACGAATTTCCATCTACCTCAGTCCACATTGCTCATGTTGGTGTCTGCACTGGCGGGAAGAGAGAATATGCTGGCAGCATATGAGGAGGCTGTTAAGGAACGATATCGGTTCTTTTCTTTTGGCGATGCGATGTTTATAAGGTGAGGTTCATCCGATAAGCTTTGCTTTTTAAATGAACTTATGCGGTGCTGAATCATTGCACCGCTTTTTCTGTAAAAAATTAGTTTGGAAATTTTTTCTATTTACGAGGTAATTATGAGTATACTTACAGTTGAACATTTAACCCACGGCTTCGGTGACCGTGCGATTTTTCAGGATGTTTCTTTTCGTCTCCTTAAGGGTGAGCATATCGGTCTGATCGGAGCCAATGGTGAGGGTAAGTCCACTTTTATGAATATTATCACGGGAAAACTGCAGCCCGATGAGGGAAAAATTGAGTGGTCGAAGAATGTCCAGGTAGGATATTTGGATCAGCATGCAGTGTTGACGAAAGGAATGACCGTTGGAAGTGTGCTTCGCTCTGCCTTTGACCGCCTGTTTCAGATGGAAGTGCGTATGAATGAGATCTGCGACAAGATGTGTGACGCGGACGATGCGCAGATGACGGAGTATATGGATGAACTGGGAACTATCCAGGATCTGTTGGATGCCCATGATTTTTATCTGATTGATTCGAAAGTGGAGGAGGTTGCCAGGGCGCTGGGACTTCTTGATTTAGGGCTCGACCGTGATGTGACGGACCTTAGCGGCGGTCAGAGAACGAAGGTTCTTCTCGGTAAACTTTTATTGGAAAAACCGGACATTCTACTTTTGGATGAGCCGACCAATTATTTGGACGCGGAGCACATTGAATGGCTGAAGCGGTATCTGAATGAGTACGAGAATGCATTTATTCTGATTTCTCACGACATTCCTTTCCTCAACAGCGTAATCAATCTGATCTATCACATGGACAATCAGAAGCTGGAGCGCTATGTGGGTGATTATGATCATTTCCGCGAAGTCTATGAGATGAAAAAGGCGCAGATTGAGGCGGCGTATAACCGCCAGCAGAAAGAAATTGCCGATCTGAAGGATTTTGTCAACCGAAACAAGGCGCGTGTTGCCACCAGAAACATGGCCATGTCACGCCAAAAGAAGCTGGACAATATGGAGATGATCGAGCTGGCGGCGGAGAAGCCGAAGCCGGAGTTTCATTTTAAGGAGGCGAGAACGCCTTCACGTTATATTTTTACGACGAAGGATCTGGTCATCGGTTACGATGAGCCGCTTAGCAGCCCGCTGAATCTTTCCATGGAGCGTGGACAGAAGATTGCGCTGATCGGAGCCAACGGTATCGGTAAATCCACGCTGTTAAAGAGTATTTTGGGGCTGATCCCGCCTCTTTCAGGAGAGGTCGAGCAGGGAGATTACCTGCAGATCGGATATTTTGAGCAGGAGACCAGACCGGATATCGAAACTTCCTGTATTGAGGAAATTTGGCAGGAGTTTCCTGCATATACTCAGTATGAGGTGCGTTCTGCATTGGCGAAGTGCGGTCTGACCACGAAGCACATCGAGAGCAAGGTGCGTGTTCTTAGCGGTGGTGAGCAGGCGAAGGTTCGTCTGTGTAAGCTGATCAACAATGAGACGAACATATTGCTTCTCGACGAGCCCACCAACCATTTGGATGTGGATGCGAAGGATGAACTTCGCCGCGCGCTTCAGGCATATAAGGGCAGTATTCTGATGGTTTGTCATGAGCCGGAGTTCTATGAGGGCTGGGCGACAGATGTTTGGGACTGTACCAAGTGGACCACCAGAGTGGTGTAATCAGGGCAAAGTGTTAAGCGACAAAGCCTGAATCTAAACTGTGCCGTGAGGCACTGTAAAGGAGCCAAAATGAAGAGCTTTGAGAGAAAAAGTGAACAGCAGAGATTCGGACAATTAATTACTCTGCTGTTCTGGATATATGTGATTGCGCTGCTGCGCATCACGGTGTTCAGGGATGATTTTTCGTTGAGTCATATCATGACCAACGGGAAACTCAACCTGGAGTTGTTTTCAGCCTATATCCCCTTCCTGCGCGGAGGGTTTATTTGGCTGTTTATTTATTTGTTTGTTGGAAACATCGTGTGGTTTATCCCGCTGGGCGCATATCTAGTCTGGAAGGATCCGGGGCATACCGTTTGGCGGGCAACGCTGATCGGGTTTGTGCTTTCTTTAGTGATTGAGGTTTCGCAATATATATTTGGTGTAGGTGTCACCGAGGTGGATGATTTGGTGTTAAATACCACGGGTACGCTGATCGGCGCGATACTGATGCGCGTTGTGCAAAAGATAATGAAGGAGAGAAAACTATGAATCCATATGTTGTAGAAAATTATAAGAAAGTAGAGGCGCGCGTGACTGCAGCCTGTTTACGTGCCGGCCGTGCACGCTCGGAGGTGACTTTGATCGCTGTCAGCAAGACAAAGCCGGCTGAGGATATTCAGGCTTTAATCGAGCAAGGCGTGACCAATTTTGGAGAAAATAAGGTACAGGAGATGTGCACGAAGGAGGAAACCCTGCAAAAAGGACTTTCGTGGCACATGATAGGTCATCTGCAGCGCAATAAGGTAAAATATTTGATGGGTAAGACCTGCTTGATCCATTCGGTGGATTCACTGCGTCTCGCGCAGGAGATTCAGAAAGAAGCTGCGAAAGCGGGAATTATCTGTCCGGTTCTCGTGGAGATCAATATCGGCAATGAGGAGAGCAAAGGCGGTATTGACATCAATGAAGCAGAGACGCTTGCGAGACAGATTGCGGAATTACCGAATCTGAAATTAAATGGTCTTATGTGTATCGCTCCCTTTGTGGATGATGCTGAGGAGAGCCGAGAGCACTTTAGACGGATGCGGGAAAAACGGGACGAGCTCGCGGCCCTTGCGATTCCGGGAACGGACATCCGTGAACTGTCCATGGGCATGACCGGTGATTTTGAAGTGGCAATTGAGGAAGGCGCAACCCTCGTGAGAGTCGGAACGGCGATTTTCGGTGAAAGAGATTACGGGCAGAATGGCTGATTTAATCATCATGTTCATGATAATAGGAAACAGGAGAGAGCAATGAGAGAGAATGACATGAAAAAGAATCCGGCGTCCGGTGCAGAACCGGTCCGTATCAATAAATTCCTAAGTGAGGCGGGTGTTTGCTCGCGACGTGAGGCAGACCGCCTGGTGGAGTCAGGCAAGGTCACTGTGGACGGTATTCCTGCTGAGATGGGTACCAAGGTACTTCCGGGTCAACGTGTGTGTGTGAACGGAAAGCCAGTGCGTGCGGAGGAAGAAGATATCCTGCTCGTTGTGAACAAGCCCATCGGAATCGTCTGCACAACCGCCGAATTTGACAAAGACAATATCGTGGATTTTATCAATTATCCGAAGCGTGTCTACCCTATCGGCCGACTGGACAAGGACTCCAGCGGTCTTATCCTAATGACGAATCAGGGTGAACTGGTGAATAAGATCCTGCGCGGCGGAAACAACCACGACAAGGAATACATGGTGCGAGTAAATCAGCCGGTGACGCCGGAGTTTGTGGCGGCAATGGAGGCCGGCGTAGTGCTGGATGACGGGGTGAAGACTTTGCCCTGCCGCGTGGAGAAGACAGGTGGATACAGCTTCCGAATTATTTTGACGCAGGGACTGAACCGTCAGATCCGCCGTATGTGCGAGGCACTGGGATACCGCGTGAGTAATCTGAAGCGTATTCGTGTGATGAATATTGAGCTCGGCGATCTGCGTGTCGGCTCATATCGCAAAGTAACTCCCGAGGAGTATGCGGAACTTCGCCGACTGTTGGAGGATTCCACAAATCTGTCTTACGCCGAGGCGAAGGAGCGGGGAAAGATAAAGGAGCCGATAGCGGGAGCGAAGACTGTGCATAAGCCAGAACATAAAAAATCCTACCAGCCCAAACTGAAGCCGCTCAGCGAGAAGGTGAATAGCAGGTCTGTAATCAAGCGCGGGGAGATTAAGAAGACGGAAGGAAAGAATATTGTGTTCCGGAGACAGGAGTAAAAGAGGAGATTTATAAAAAGTGATGCAAAGTAAAGAATATCAATCTGCAAAATATGCCTGTTATCTTGGCAGCGGTGGTATGGCGT
>JAFSBP010000367.1 GCA_017437205.1 Lachnospiraceae bacterium | reverse complement strand
GGTGATTAACCAAAAGTTTTTTATCAGTGGATTTTAGAGTCTGTGGCATAAAAGCCCGAATATGGATACCTTGGTGGCGCTCGGTTCCGGCGCGGCCTTTGTCTATAGTACCTACGCACTCTTTGCCATGATCGATGCAATGGGGCGGGGTGACATGGCCGGTGTCATGGACTACATGCACGAGTTTTATTTTGAGTCTGCGGCGATGATTTTGACGCTGATTACGGTGGGAAAGATGCTGGAGGCACGTTCCAAGGGTAAAACCACCGATGCACTGAAAAGCCTGATGAAGTTGGCACCGAAGACAGCCAGCATATTGAGAGACGGAGAAGAGACAGAAGTGTCTATTGATCAGGTGATAAAAGGTGACATTTTTGTGGTGCGCCCCGGTGAAAATATACCGGTGGACGGTGTGGTGATTGAAGGCCACAGCGCGGTGAATGAATCTGCGCTGACCGGTGAGAGTATCCCGGTAGATAAAGAGACCGGCGATGCGGTATCTGCGGCAACCCTCAATCAATCCGGTTTTCTGAAATGCCAGGCGACGAGAGTCGGCGAGGACACGACGCTGTCCCAGATCATTCAGATGGTTAGTGACGCGGCAGCGACCAAGGCGCCTATCGCAAAGGTGGCGGATAAGGTGTCCGGTGTGTTTGTACCGGCAGTGATTACCATTGCGGTGATTACAATGATTGTATGGCTGTTGGTGGGGGAGACGGTTGGATACGCACTGGCGCGAGGCATTTCTGTCCTGGTGATCAGTTGTCCCTGTGCGCTGGGCCTTGCGACCCCGGTTGCCATCATGGTTGGTAACGGTATGGGCGCAAAGAACGGAATCATGTTCAAAACTGCGGTTTCTTTGGAGGAGACCGGAAAGATTGAAATCGTAGCGTTAGACAAGACCGGAACCATTACGAACGGTGAGCCGAAAGTGACGGATGTTCTGGCTGCCGATGGATGCAGTGACGAGGAGCTAATGCGCTGCGCAGCTGCATTGGAACAGAAGAGTGAGCATCCCCTTGCGCGGGCAATCATGGAATATGCCACAGAGCACAGTGTACAAGTGGTGGAAGTGAAGGACTTTGCAGCGCTCCCGGGTAACGGTGTGACGGCAGTCCTTGACGGTCATACCTTGACGGGCGGAAGCGGAAAGTTCATGAATAGCCGACTTACTATACCGGCAATGATGATGAAAAAAGCGGAAGGCTTTGCAGAGAGTGGCAAGACACCGTTGTTTTTTGCTATGGATGATCGGCTTTTGGGAATCATTGCGGTGGCTGATGTAATCAAGGAGGAGAGTCCTGAGGCTGTAAGGCAGCTTAAGAACATGGGTATCCGCGTAGTCATGCTTACCGGTGACAATGAGCGCACGGCGAAAGCTATCGGCAGACAGGCCGGTGTGGATGAGGTGATCGCAGGTGTGCTCCCCGACGGAAAAGAGAGCGTGATTCGCACTCTGCAAGAGCAGGGAAAGGTGGCGATGGTCGGTGACGGCATCAACGATGCTCCGGCACTCACCCGGGCAGATATGGGTATTGCCATCGGCGCGGGAACGGATATCGCCATTGATGCGGCTGATGTGGTACTGATGAAGAGTAAACTTAGTGATGTTCCGGCGGCAATCCGCTTAAGCCGTGCGACTCTTAAGAATATCCATGAGAACCTGTTCTGGGCATTCTTCTACAATGTGATCGGCATTCCCTTGGCAGCAGGTGTGTGGATACCGATATTTGGTTGGGAATTGAGCCCCATGTTTGGAGCTGCGGCAATGAGCTTATCCAGCTTCTGTGTGGTGACAAATGCGCTGCGGTTAAATCTCCTTCAGGTGCATGATGCGAGTAAGGATAAGCCGCTCAGACGGAAAAAAGTGAAAGCAAAGGTGGCAGTTGACCCGGCAGAAAATATAGTTCCCGGCGTCAATGATGAGCGGGAAAATGATAATAATTCAGAAAAAGAAACGGAGGCAATGGTAATGGAAAAGACAATGAAAATTGAAGGAATGATGTGTGGACACTGCGAGGCGAGGGTAAAAAAAGTTCTCGAAAAGCTTCCCGAGGTGGATGAGGCGATTGTAAGTTTCGAGGCCGGAACTGCGATTGTGAAGCTGAACGCAGAAATTGAAAATGAAGTGCTGACGGCAGTGGTGGAGGATCAGGATTATACGGTGCTTTCTGTGGAGTGATTTTGCATGCAAAAGAGAGAATAGTTAATGCATTGGAGGAATGACCGATGACAAAGCAGGAGCTTGCATTGGAGACGATAAAACGACTGAAGAAGGAATACCCGGACACAGACTGCACGCTGGAATATGATCAGGCGTGGAAGCTGCTGGTCAGTGTCAGACTTGCAGCTCAGTGCACTGACGCCCGTGTGAATGTGGTGGTGGAGAAGCTGTTTGCTGATTACCCCAGCATCGAGGCGTTGGCGGCAGCGGAGCCGGAGGAGATTGAGGTGTACGTGCGTCCCTGTGGGTTGGGAAACAGTAAAGCCAGGGATATCAGTGCCTGTATGCGGATGCTGCGGGACGAGTACGGAAGTCAGGTTCCCGATGATTTTGACGAGCTGATGAAGCTGCCCGGTGTTGGACGAAAGAGTGCAAATCTGATTATGGGCGACGTGTTCGGAAAACCGGCCATCGTAACAGATACCCACTGTATCCGATTGGCAAATCGCATCGGTCTGGTGGATGATCTGAAGGATCCGAAGAAAGTAGAGATGGCTCTGTGGAAGCTGATACCGCCGGAGGAGGGGAATGACCTCTGTCACCGCTTTGTGGATCACGGACGGGCAGTGTGCACGGCGCGTACAAAGCCTTATTGTGACAAATGTTGTCTGGCGGACATCTGTAGGATGAATCGGGAAAAAATGAATTAAGTTTATACAGGAGGCTCATTATGTTAAAGTATGAAATTGAAGGCGGTCATTTGCCCGTCGTGATCTGTTATCCTGAGGTTGGTCAGACACTTTGCACCGAGAGTGGTGCCATGAGCTGGATGAGTCCGAATATGAAGATGGAGACCAACAGTGGCGGTGGATTTAAGAAAGCAATCGGCAGATTGTTCTCTGGCGAATCCATCTTTATGAATGAGTATACTCCTGAGGGCGGTTCGGGAATGATCGCGTTTGCATCTACTTTCCCCGGATCTATCATTCCCTATCAGGTAACTCCGGGAAATGGCATTGTTGTGCAGAAGAGAGGCTTTCTGGCGATGGAAAAAGGCCTTGATCTGTCCATCTATTTCCAGAAGAAGTTGGGCAAGGGTCTGTTCGGTGGTGAGGGCTTCATCATGCAGAAAATCAGCGGAAATGGTCTAGTATTTTTGGAAATTGACGGTCACTGCAAGGAATACGATCTCGGCGCAGGCGAAAGTATCATCGTGGACACCGGCTATCTGGCGGCAATGACAGAAAGCTGTACGATGGATGTACAGACGGTGAAGGGCGCGAAAAATCTGTTCTTCGGCGGAGAAGGATTGTTCCATACTCGAATCACCGGTCCCGGAAAGGTGTACATCCAGTCTATGCCGATCATCAATATCGCGCAGAGATTGTCGCCCTATCTGGAAATTAATTCCGGTGACAGCAGTGGTGGAGGAATTAAGATCAATTTTGGTGAGTAAAGCATTGCACTTCCCCCGTTCTTCGTGTATACTAAAGGTGTTTGCCTGAGGTGATAAGAGGCACGGGGGAATATTATGAACATCATCTTATTTTTCATTTTTTTGGCTTTCTTTTTGGGAAATAAATCAGATAAAAAGAAAAGTGACCTGTTCAAGGGACTGATGACTTTTGCGATCATCACCGCTGTCATTGGTTCAATCTCGCCGATTTTTTGGATTATTGCAATCGGCTTGATTATCTTTGTAGCCAGTCAGAAGAAATCGGATAAGTCTAAGAGTGATAAGGCTGAGTTTGAGCAGCGGAAGGCTGAGTGGGAGCGCCAGCGGAATCTGAAACGGACTGCAGATGCCTCGACGTCAAAGGAAGAATATGAGCGCCGAAGGAAGAATTGGGAGGCACAGCATGGGACAGGCACTCGGTCCACTACACCAGGATCGCCTCATCGTGATGCGCAGACAGTAAACGGTCAGAAGACGCAGGCGGGAAGTAAAGCCGGACAGGCAACATCCGCACAAACCGGTACAGGGCGCAAACCATATATCCCCGGAGTGTATGATCAGTCTTATACCGCCAGCCGTATTTTACCGAAGCCGTTGATTCGCCGAAATCGTATTATTACGAGTTTTAATCAGAAATATGATCTCAGTTTGACTGACGAGGAAATACGCCGTATCGCGGAAGCCTCTTATGTGTCTGATTCGTGGAAGCGTGAAGTAGAAGCAATGACTTGTAAGTATGAGACGGAAGGGCAGTGGTTTGCCGGATCGACAGACTGGTTGCGCGTTTACATATACGTGTTCCAAATTCAGAATATTTCTACAGACTTTTCCATGCAGGAGCAAATATGTTACGAGGCGTTGGATGAAGTGGTATCTTATGCCTGCGAGCTTCCTGATGCAACCGTGGAGGAGCGTGTTCGCCGTGTGAATGATCGGTATTTTACCCGGTTTAATGAAATGTCGTTCATGATTGCGTATCGGTTTCTGCAGCGAAAAGGACGAACCTACAATCTCTCCAGACCGGATCTGGTGAAGAATGTGGATCAGGAGCTGGAAGAAGTGATGAAAAAGTATGGCGGAGTGAAGGCTGGAGGAAGATAAAATTCAGTTTACAAAATTGAAGACGGAGAGAGGCTTGAATATGGGTTGGAAAGTTTTGCTCGCATGGTTATTGATTATCAATTTATTTGGATTTATCCAGATGTTTGCGGATAAGCGACGTGCAAAGAAAAATGAGTGGCGCATTCCGGAAAAGCGTCTGTTTTTGGTGGCAGCTATCGGCGGTAGTATCGGCTCAATCCTTGGAATGCAGGTGTTTAGGCATAAGACAAAGCATAAAAGCTTTGTGATTGGGATGCATGCAATCTTGGTAGCACAGACGGTGCTGGCGGGAGTGGTGTGGTATCTGTTGAAGTGAAATGATTGTTAAGAGTGATTACAATAAGTAAGCCGATGATCTAAGTTCGTGAGAACCTGATTCATCGGCTTTTGTATGTATTCATTTCTCTGACTTTTCCGCTAAATGCGAGATTACTCCGCGTCTGGTCAGTATCCCGCACAATACATTACGAGAATCTACAATAGGTACAAAGTTCTGATTCAGGATTGCAGAGAGGATTGTCTGATTATCAGAGTCCATGGATAAAGCGGGGCAAAAATCCCGACGAAGGATCTTTCCGATGCAGTCTTGTTCTAATGCACGCTTGTCTGTGGTACCTTTCTCCATCATGTAGCGGAGAAAATCGCCCTCGGTGATACTGCCTACATAGTGCTGATTTGGGTCAAGCACCGGGAGAGCAGTGTAGCCGTGGTAAGTCATGGTTTCCAGACCCTGACGGATCGTATTGTCTTCGCGAAGAAATGCAGTGCAAACCTTCGGAATCATAATTTTCGCTATGTTCATGATAAGCTCCTTTGTCTGTGACCTACAAATTTATTATACCACAGAAAGCGGCAAAAAGAATGAACAAACTGTGTTAAAGCAATTAAATAAGTATTACATTTTCAGTAAAGAATTGTCGTTAGATACCCGCATCATAGTTGATCAGATGGTTCAATATCTTTCATCGCTTTCTTAAACTGAACGAAAAACAGGATAGCGGTAAAGGTTACTGCGATCACATCCGCTACCGGTTCTGCTGTGTAGACTGCCATGGTTTTATCCTTGAGGAGCTGGGGAAGAAGATAAATGAGTGGCAGGAGCAGTACAAATTTTCGCATGACGGCAACGATAATGGAAGAGAAAGCTTTGCCAAGGGAGACGAAGGTCATCTGGCAGGCAATCTGGATTCCAAAGAGGCAGAGACCACCGCAGTAAATGCGAAGTGCCTGTTCAGAGAAATCAAGGAGTGTCGGGTCGGGAGTAAAGATTCCGGCAAACATTCTCGGAAAAAGCATTACCAGTGCCCAAAGCGCCACGGAATACACTAAACTGGATAGGAGCAGCATGCGGAAGACCTTCTTTACCCGTTCCGGATTACGTGCACCGTAATTATAGCTGGAGATTGGCTGAGCGCCTTGGGAGAGTCCCTGCAGAGGGAGCATAGCCAACTGAAGCACGCTGGTAAGGATTGTCATCGCGCCGACGGCCACATCTCCGCCATATTTCAGCAGAGACGAGTTAAAACAGACAGAGATAATGCTCTCGCTGGCCTGCATGATAAAGGGCGCAATACCCAGTGCGATACAGGGGAGCACTAAGCTGAAGCGAATCTTTAGTGTTTCTTTTTTTAGGCGCAACAGTGTTTTTTTGCCACAGAGGAACAAAATTACCCATATGCATGAGATGCCTTGGGAAAGGATAGTTGCTAGCGCCGCACCGGAAACACCCATATCAAAGACAAAGATGAAAATGGGATCAAGGATAATATTTGTGATAGCTCCGATCAGAATGGTGAGCATACTGATTTTGGAAAAGCCCTGAGCTGTGATGTAGGCATTCATACCCAGAGTAAGCTGTACAAAGATCGTACCTATTGCGTAGATTTGAATATAATCTGATGCATAGCCGATGGTGTTTTCGCTGGCGCCAAACAGAAATAACAGATCGCGGTGGAAAACCAGTAGAATCACGGTCAATACAACAGAGACAATCACCTGCAAAGAAAAACAACTTCCCATGGTCTTTTCGGCGGTATCGCGATCTCCTTTGCCCATAAAAATTGAGGCTCGGGGGGCACCGCCGGCACTGATTAGAGAAGCGAAAGCAGATACAACAATCAGAATAGGCATGCAGATGCCTACACCTGTTAATGCCAAATCACCATCACCGGGCATATGACCGATATAGATGCGGTCTACGATATTATAGAGCATATTGATGAGCTGTGCCAGAATCGTGGGCAGGGAGAGTTTAAATAGTAATTTGCCTACCGGAGCAGTGCCTAAGAAATCGTTGTTTTGATTATTCATGATTAGCTACCTTTCGGGAATAAATTGACAGATAGGAATAATTATAAGCTTCGAAAAGAGAAAGGTCAAGAAGCTGCGAAAGGAACTTTCTAAAAAGTAAATGAAAAAAACAGAAAAAAAGCGGTCAGACTTGTGTTTAATGAGGAGTTGTGGTATAGTAGTCAATGAGCTGTTAGTTGTACATTGTATAAATGTAGATGCTTGATATGCGAAAGAATCTGAATAAACTAATTTATCGATAAAGGAGCAAGATGAAATGAAACAGTGGAAACGTGAAACGAATTGTATCCAGGGCGGTTATGTGCCGAAGAACGGCGAATCCCGCATGATTCCGATTATCCAGAGTACCACATTTAAATATGATACCGGCGAGCAGATGGGCGCGCTGTTTGATCTGGAGGCCAGCGGCTATTTCTACACCCGCCTGCAGAATCCGACCAACGACATGGTTGCAGCGAAGATCTGCGAGTTAGAGGGCGGCACCGCAGCGATGCTGACATCCTCCGGTATGTCCGCAGTATTCTTCTCCGTGTTTAATATTGCCAATGCGGGAGACCATGTGATCTCTTCCGCGACGATTTATGGTGGCAGTTTTAACTTATTCTCTGTGACCATGAAAAAGATGGGCATTGAGTTCACCTTTGTTGATCCCGATTGTACCGATGAGGAGCTGGAGGCAGCGTTCCGTCCGAATACGAAGGCTGTGTTTGGTGAGACCATCGCAAATCCCGCCCTGAATGTGCTGGATATCGAGCGTTGGGCGAATGCGGCTCACGCACACGGTGTTCCGCTTATCATTGACAATACCTTCGCAACCCCGATCAACTGCAGACCGTTTGAGTGGGGTGCGGATATCGTGGTTCATTCCACCACGAAGTATATGGACGGCCACGATGCGACGGTAGGCGGCTGTATCGTGGATTCCGGAAACTTTGACTGGATGGCTCATGCGGACAAGTTCCCCGGACTGACCACTCCCGACGATTCTTACCACGGAATCACTTATGCGGAGCGTTTCGGCAAGGCCGGAGCATATATCACGAAGGCGACCGCGCAGATGATGCGTGATTTGGGAGCAACCCCTGCGCCGATGAACTCTTACCTGCTGAATTTGGGCTTGGAGTCTCTGCATCTTCGCATGGCTCGCCACTGTGAGAATGCGCAGAAGGTAGCGGAGTATCTGAGTACTCATGAGAAGATTTCCTGGGTGAAATATGCAGGGCTTCCCGGGGATAAATATTATGAGAGAGCACAGAAATATATGCCGAACGGTACTTGTGGCGTCATTTCCTTCGGTGTGAAGGGCGGCAGAGCAGGCGCAGAGCGCTTTATGGCCGGACTTAAGGTAGCGATGATCGCAACCCATGTGGCTGACGCACACACCTGTGTGCTTCACCCCGCATCCACCACTCACCGCCAGATGAACGACGAAGAACTGATCGCGGCTGGTGTTGGACCGGATATGGTGCGTATGTCCGTGGGTATTGAGCACATTGAGGATATTTTGGAAGATGTAAAGAATGCACTGGAAGCAGTGTAAGCGGTCTGATGTAATCCATTAGAATATATAGAAAGAAATAGACACCCATCGAGGAAATGAGTTCTTGGTGGGTGTTTGTTTTGTTATGATAATTCAACTAAACCAAAAGTACAAAAAAAACTAAACTTTTTATATCAATGATATCTTCTTTGTTCATAAATCTGTGGTATAATATAGATGAAAAGAAAACGGAGGCGTATGAAAATGAAGTTATCACTTTCTGCAAATATAAGCAAACTGCGAAAAGAACTCTCTATGACGCAGGAGCAATTGGCGGAAGCTCTGGGGGTTACCTTCGCCTCTGTTTCAAAATGGGAACGTGGCGTGGCGACACCGGAACTGAACCTGATAGCGAAGATGGCCGATTTATTTGGCGTCTCCCTTGATGCGATGGTCGGCTTTGAGGTACAAAGCGGAAGTGTTATCGCGCTTGAAAAACGGATACACGAACTACAACGGCAGAAAGAATATGATGAAGCGTTCGTCGAAGCGGAAAAAGCATTGTTGAGATATCCCAACGATTTTCGCATTGTGTATCGTGCGGGCGAACTGTATTTGCTGGCAGGGATTGAGCAGAATCGAGAAAAATATCTGTATCGCTGTATTGAATTGTTAGAACGATCTATTTTGCTTTTATCACAGAACACCGATCCGCAAATCAGTGAAGTGTCAATTCAAAGTGAGATCGCCCAATGTTATATAGGCCTCGGCAAAACACAAAAAGGAATTGAACTTCTCAAGAAATATAACGTCAGCGGCGTACACAACTCGTTGATTGCTTTCACACTAACGGGCAATGATCTTTCAGACACAAACACACCGGAAACTGGATTGGAAGAGGCCGTTCCGTTTATGACATATGCTTTTGTCGCTGCCATATCCGATGCGATCCGTACCATGTTTGCTTATGCAAATTACTATTTCAGGAAAGACGATTACGTTTCCTGCCGCGAGGCCTTTCTTTGGCTGATCGATCTGCTTGAGCGTGTGAAAAAGGATCAAAACGCGTCTTGTTATGTGGATAAGGTGATTGCGCCTTGCTATTCCGGATGTGCAGCTTGTTCCTTGCTTCTCGGTGAAACGGAAAAGGTTGAGCCGTATATGAAACGTGCCTATCAAGCGGCCATTCGATTTGATTCCGAGCCGGTTTATCAAATCGGGAACATGAGATTCTGTATCGGAGACATACAGAATGAAACCGCATACGATGATCTCGGGGAAACCGCTATGGAGGCGGTTCTCAAACAGATCACACAGGAAAATGGTAATGAGCAACTGCTGAATATCTGGAACAAAATCGTGAAAGAGGAAACCTGCGGAGGTGCAGAATGAAAAACAGAAAGATAGATATTCGTCCATATACAAAACAATTTTACAAAGGAAATGTTGTAAGTTTCGCGATCGCAATGAGTGAACCGCTATTTGGAGCTATCGCCGCGATGCTCATTTCCTGGTTGATGCAACAGCTGATTGATTTGATCGGAGGATATGAGACCGGATTTACGCTGTTTCAACTTACCATGATTACGTTGGTGCTGATTGGAGGAATCCCGGTTGTCTATATGATTTCCTACCACTCTAAGCCGAAATTTATTACAAGGGGAATTTCCGGGTATAAAGAATATGTTTTCGGTGAACTCACAAAGAAAAACATATCCGCTTTTTCCGGTGAAAACTCTTCAACCTACATATCCGCACTTACCAATGATATTCAGGTAATTGAGCAGGGATATTTGCGGAATACATTTTCTCTGGTAGAGAGTGTGCTTTCCTTCATCGGAGCAATGGCTTTGATGATATGGTACAGTCCTCTGCTTACCTTGATCGCAATCGGTCTTTTTTTACTTCCTTTGATTGCGGCTATTCTGACGGGCAACAAAGTTGCGGAGGAGGAGAAGAAGGTTTCAGACAGAAACGAGGCATACACTTCTGCATTAAGGGATTGTTTGGGCGGCTTCTCGGTGATCAAATCCTTTAAGGCTGAAGCGCAAATGATTCGTATGTTCAAAGAAAATGTACGGGAGCTTGCAAAGGTACAATGTGGGAAGCAGAAAATGAATACGCTTGTTCAGATGTTCGGTGCTGTCGCAGGAATCACGGCCCAGCTTGGCGTGTTCGTGTTTGGTGCGTATCTTGCAATGTCCGGAAAAGGTATTACTGCGGGAACTACATTGATTTGTGTGCAGCTGATGAATTACGTGCTAAGCCCGATCGAGGTGATTCCAACTTGTATCGCGGAAAGAAAGGCCGCCAAGGCTTTGGTTGAGAAAATTGCAGGTGCATTAGAGACAAACGTTAGGGAGGAAGCAGAAAGCAAGATCGTAAAAATTGAG
>JAFSBP010000366.1 GCA_017437205.1 Lachnospiraceae bacterium | reverse complement strand
TACCCTTGAGGGGATGGATTATGTGGCGGAATACTTTGACAGTTTCTACCTGAAGCGTGAATTGAACCGTGACTTCGAAGCCATCACTAAGCTGAAACAGTGGTGTGACGAAAATGGGAAGGTGCTGTACGGACTGGCAAACAGCGGCTGTCTGAACAACTGCTCTGCCCATGTGTTCCACGACAACCTAGTGTCCCATGAAAGTGAGATAGCAGCGATGGACAACGGTTATGCCTTCGAGGGGATCTGCCGAAAGTATCTGTCCGACGGCAAGAATGCCCATGCGTTACTGGATTACACTAGCTATATCCGCCCGGAGGATGTTCATCTTTATGAGGGGATTTTCCCGGCGATGAAGCTGGCTACGAGAGTGAGCAGTCATCCGGAGTGGATCATGAAAGCCTATGTGGAGGATCAGTCCTACCGTGGAAGTGTTCTAGATCTGCTTGAACCCAACCACACCGGACTGTTTTACCCCTGGCTGCTGGAAAATAAAAAGATCAGTAGCGAGGTTAAGGATAACCGTTTGATTTACGGAAATCTTGAAGAGGCATTTATCAAACTGGAACAATAAAACGAAAGAAGGAGAATGTTATGCTGACCAGTGAAATGATCAAAAAAGCCGCGTATGAAGCAGGCGCGGACAAATGCGGCATTGCACCGATGTCGCGGTTTGAAGGGGCTCCGCCGGAAATGGACCCCAGATACTTATTTCCCAACGCAAAGAGTGTGATCGGCTTTGTGTTCCGTATTCCCAGAGGTGTGCAGAGGGGAATCGAGGAGGGAACCCAGTTTTACCAGTATCCGTCTATGGCCTACGGCGGGATCAATGAGATCTTTGCCCCTGCCGTATTGTATCATGTGGGCAAGGTGATCGAGGATGAGGGCTACGAGGCGGTGGTGTACCGCAATACCGGCGCGAGAGGCGTGGTGTCCGATATGGACGGAAGTCCCGGAAACACCCTGTCCCCGGAGGAGCAGATCGAGGTGAGCAATCACGCGAAGACCAAGGCGAACCATCACCGGAGCGTGCAGTACACCAGAGGAGTCAGCGAGGGAAAGGTTCCCCCGGATCTTCAGTTCCAGTTCAGACTGGCGGCGGTTGCCTGCGGTCTCGGTGAGATCGGCTGGAGCAAGATGCTTCTGACGCCGGAGTTCGGTCCTTTGCAGCGTGTAGCATTTATCTTTACCGATGCGGAGCTGGAGTATGATGAGATGTATAACGGTGAACCGCTGTGCCGTAAGTGCGGTGCCTGCGTGAGAGAGTGCCCCGGTTCCTGTATTCCGGCCATCAACTCAGGAAAGACGGTGAGTGTAAATCTGGCAGGAAAGATCTGCGAGTGGGGAGATATTGACATGTGGAGATGCTATGCGTTCTACACCCACGGCGGCAGATATTATAATCCTTTCGTTCCGAAGGAAGTCTTTGATAAGAACGAGAACGGCATGCTTGACCTGCTTGAGGGCGTGACCGATGTGGCAAATGAGAAAGAAGTCATGAAGGTATATACCGAGCTGGAAAAATACTTCCCCAGCTGGGT
>JAFSBP010000365.1 GCA_017437205.1 Lachnospiraceae bacterium | reverse complement strand
TGTCCCCCACTCTGCCCGGCACCGCGCCGATATATTTTCCCTGCTCCAAGGCAAAATCCGTGGTGATCAGTGTGCCGCTTTTCTTCCTCGCTTCCACCACAATCAGGCAATCACAGAGTCCGCTGATGATCCGGTTACGCGCCGGAAACTGATAGGATAAAGGCGGCCTTCCCGGCGCATACTCTGAAATCAGCCCACCATTCTCCTCCAGCATCCGGTATAGTTCATGATTCTCCGGCGGATATACCACATCTACTCCACAGCCAAGCACGCCGAAACTCTCTCCTCCAACAGAAAGGGCTGCCTGTTGGCATATGCCGTCAATTCCGGCAGCCATGCCGCTGATCACCTGAACTCCCGCCTCAGCCAGTTCCCTGCCAAAACGGTTTGCAATTGCCCGTCCGTAACTACCACATGCTCTCGCGCCAACCATTGCCACAGCCGGCTTCTTCGGGTCGGGAAGCTTTCCTTTAACGTACAGGCCAATCGGACATCCGGGATAAGGTTTCAGTTTTTCCGGGAATGCTTCATCGATCCTGCTGATAAACCTTATGCCCTGTCCCACTTCTCTATGATAACGTTTTGAAAGTTGTCCCTGCCGATGACGAATATCCTTCCACTTCGCCACATGTGTTTCTGCAAAGCCGTATTGTAACAATTTGTTTTCTTCTATATTATATACACCTTCAATAGAGCCTTCTGTGTTAAGCATCGCTTCAAATCGGTTGGGTGTCAAAAAACTCAAACGGCTCAGTCCATAAAGCATCTGTCTTTCTGTCACTCGTCCTCACCTCCCCAAAACTTTTCCTCCACACCGCGATAGCAGATTGCCTCCCCCAAGTGGGCAAGAGTAATCTGCTCCTCCTCTGCCAGATCTGCAATGGTTCTGGCCACTCTGAGCACACGGTGATACCCTCTTGCACTTAGCTTCATCTGTTCGAAAATCCGCTTCATCATTCCTTCCTCTTTTGCTCCCAACGCACAATACTTTTTCGTTTCACTGGCCGGAATCTGACTGTTAAACCGCAAGTTTGTCCCGGCAAACCGCCTCTGCTGCCACTGTCTGGCCCTTTCTACCCGCTCTCTGATCTGAGCGGAAGACTCTGATGCATCGCATAAACCTCGTTTTCCGGCCAGTTCCTCGTAAGAAACCTTCGGTGTCTCGACACACAGATCGATCCGGTCTAAAATAGGTCGGCTGATGTGGCTTAAATATCGGTGAATCTCCCGTTCCCTGCAGTTGCACCGATTTCGGTCCGGATAGAACCCGCAAGGGCAAGGATTCATTGCCGCCACCAACATTACTTCTGCCGGAAACACCCACGATGCCTGGAGTCTAGAGACGGTTACCCTTCCCTCCTCCAGCGGTTGACGAAGCGCCTCCAGTGTTTCTCTTCGAAATTCCGGTAACTCGTCCAAAAACAAAACTCCGCCGTGAGCCAACGAGATCTCTCCCGGTCTCGGTATTCGCCCGCCTCCGGTCAGTGCCGTTGCTGGCACGGTGTGGTGAGGCGCGCGAAAGGGTCGCTCCTTAATCAGCGACGTTCCGGGCGGGCATTGTCCGCATATACTGTGAATCTTAGTAATCTCAATCTGTTCCTCCCTTGTAAGTCCCGGCAGAATCGTAGGAATCCTCTCGGCAATCATGGTCTTTCCGGTACCCGGTGCCCCGATCATTAAAAGATTGTGCATTCCTGCGGCTGCAACCTCCGCCGCACGCTTTACCACCAACTGACCTCGCACATCCGAAAAATCCAATCCCCGATGTGTACAGTTTGTCTCCTCTCCCTGTTCGCTAATTTCTCTGTATCCGCATATCCGCTCCGGATAATTCAACCACTCCACAACCTCCAACAAATCTTTTGCGCCTGCCGCCACGACTCCGCCGATGGCAGCCGCCTCTGCCACATTTTCCTCCCCGGTGATTACCCTCATAAACCCACACCTTTTCGCCTGATCCGCCAGAGAAAGTACACCTCTCACCGGTCTTATCGTCCCGTCAAGACTCACCTCACCGACAAAGATCGTCCTGTCCAGCTCCTCATCATTGATGTAACCAAGCGCCGCCAGCACTGCCACCGCAATCGGGAGATCAAAACCACAACCCTCCTTTCGCACATTGGCAGGTGACAGATTTACCGTCACTTTCTTTGCCGGCAGCGAAAAGCCAAGATTCTTAAGCGCAGTCTTCACCCGCTCTCTTGCTTCCTTCACCTCCTGCGTCAGCGTTCCCACCATCTCGAAGCCCGGCAGACCGTCACTCAAATCCACCTCTACCTCGATAATATGGGCCTCGACGCCTAAAATGCACGCACTAAATACACGTTTGAACATTCGTCCACCCCTTTTCTCACATAACCTCATGGAATTAAGAATTAAGAAATTAATGATGTGCTGCTAATGAGCAACACCTTAGACTAATGAAATGTCAAAATCTACTGTAGCATATATCATATCACAGTTCTGTCAGATTTGTCAACTTCTGATCAATTCTTCCTCCATCAGACGTGGCTTGACTCCAATTCTTCTTTGTGATATACTTCAAAACGCAATGAATCACTGTCTCTATGCAGTTATTCCGTCGGTGAGTTCGAAACCATCCTCACCTAAAACAAAACTAGGAGAAAAAATTATGAAACAGAAAAATGTAGTCTACCTTGTCCACAGTGCGGCCATCGCCGCCCTCTATGTCGTTTTGACCATGTTGGTTGCTCCCATCGCCTTCGGTCCGATCCAGTTTCGCTTTTCCGAAGCATTAACCATCCTTCCCTTTTTTACATCCGCAGCCATTCCGGGTCTGTTCATCGGATGTCTGCTGTCCAATTTGATCGGCGGTGCGATAATTTGGGACGTGCTGTTCGGAAGTCTCGCCACTTTAATCGGTGCGCTGGGAACATATCTGTTACGGCGACATCGGAAGTTTCTTTGCCTTCCCCCGATCATTTCCAACACGCTAATCATTCCATTTGTTTTGCGTTACGCTTACGGCGAAGCAGCTCTCATCCCTTATCTGATGCTGACAATCGGAATCGGTGAAATACTGTCCGTCGGTGTCTGCGGAAATCTGCTGTTAGAAACGCTGATGCCCTATCGGGAGATACTGTTTAAGAAAACAAATCAAATCTGACTATGATAAAAAGAGAGAACATTTCCGGATCGATATTTCCGGGCAATGTCCTCTCTTTTTCGTTGTTCAAAAATCAGTCACCTGATTTATTTATTCTCCTGCACTTCTATTTTTCTGATTTCCTTGGTGCGGATTTCCTTGCAAATCTCGTCGGTGAATACAGAAAGCTCCTTCATTCCCTCGTCTCCAAGGTAGCGGCTTCTGACGGAAACCTTTCCTTCTGCCTCTTCCTTCTCGCCTACTACCAGCATGTAAGGAACCTTCGCAAGACGGGCCTCACGAATCTTGTAACCAATTTTCTCGGAACGGCGGTCAACAGATACCTGCACACCGTTCTTCTTCAGTTCCTTCTCCACCTGGTTTGCATAGTCCAGATACTTTTCAGAAATCGGAAGCACACGCACCTGCTCAGGGCACAGCCAGGTCGGGAACAGACCGGCATACTTCTCAATCAGCCAAGCCAGTGTACGCTCGTAGCAGCCCATGGAGGTTCTGTGAATGATGTAAGGACGAACCTTGTCACCGTTCTGATCAATATAGTACATATCAAACTGCTCAGCAAGCAGGGCATCCCACTGGATAGTGATCATGGTGTCTTCCTTGCCGTATACATTTCTCGCATTAATATCTACCTTAGGTCCGTAGAATGCTGCCTCACCAACATCCTCAACGAAAGGAATCTCCAGCTCGGTCAGAATGTCTCTGATGTGCTGCTCAGTCTCCTCCCAAACCTCGGGAGCACCGATATACTTCGCACCGTTATCGGGGTCCCACTTGGACAGATGGTAGGTCACATCCTCCTCAACCCCCAGCGTGGTCAGACAGTGCTTAGCCAATGCCAGACAGTTTTTGAACTCCTCCACCATCTGGTCAGGACGAACAATCAAATGACCCTCGGAGATGGTGAACTGGCGAACGCGGGTAAGACCGTGCATCTCGCCGGAATCCTCATTTCTGAACAGTGTAGAGGTCTCACCGTAGCGGATCGGCAGGTCGCGGTAAGACTTCTGGCTATTCTTGTATACATAATACTGGAAAGGACAAGTCATGGGACGAAGGGCAAATACTTCCTTGTCCTTTTCCTCGTCGCCCAGCACAAACATACCGTCTTTGTAGTGATCCCAATGTCCGGAGATCTTATAGAGGTCGCTCTTCGCCATCAGAGGAGTCTTGGTGCGGACATAGCCCCACTCATTGTCCTCCAGATCTTCAATCCAACGCTGCAGTGTCTGGATGATCTTCACGCCCTTCGGCATCAACAGCGGCAGACCCTGACCGATGACGTCAACGGTGGTGAATAACTCCATCTCACGACCAAGCTTGTTATGATCGCGCTTTTTGATATCCTCAAGATGCTGCAGATAAGCCTCCAGCTCCTCCTTGGTCGCAAACGCACTTCCGTAAATACGCTGGAGCATCGCGTTCTCAGATTTTCCTCTCCAGTATGCACCGGAGGAGGAAGTCAGCTTGTACGCCTTGATACCCTTGGTGCTCATCAAGTGAGGACCGGCACACAGGTCAACAAAATCGCCCTGCTGATAGAAGGAAATAATGGCATCCTCGGGAAGATCACGAATCAGCTCCACCTTATAAGGCTCTCCCTTCTCCTCCATGAACGCAATCGCTTCTGCTCTGGGCAGAGTGAACTTTTCCAGCTTATCGCCCTTCTTGATGATCTTCTTCATCTCTTTCTCGATGTTATCCAGATCCTCTCTGGAGAAAGGTGCAGCATCGAAATCATAGTAATATCCGGTATCGATCGCCGGTCCGATCGCCAGCTTCACGTTCGGGAACAGGGTCTTAACCGCCTGCGCCAGCACGTGGGAACAGGTGTGACGAACTACGCGAAGGCCTTCGGGATCTCTCGCGGTCAGAATATTCAAAATACAATCCTCTTCAATCACGGTGCGAAGATCAACCACCTCACCGTTTACTTCGCCTGCACAAGCCATTCTGGCCAGACCTTCACTGATATCAAACGCGATGTCAATGACGGATTTTGCGCTCTCGTATTCCTTTACGGAGCCGTCTTTCAATGTAATCTTCATCTCTTTTTCCTCCTTAAAATTAGAAAGGCCCTGAGCAACGTTTACACGCTACTCAGGGACGATACAATACTACCGCGGTTCCACCCTAGTTGCTTCACCACGCACCGCGCTATACCGGATAAATAACGGACATGGTTTACCACTTAATTCGACGATAACGGTGTCTGCCGGGCCGGATTAGGGCCGCTCCGGGGTGGTCTTCACATGCATAACAATAAGGCACTCACACCAAAACGGCCTCTCTCTGGATTGCGCAACATGCTACTCTTCCTGTCATTGCTTTAACCATATAGAAATATATTAGTTCAAATTACGATATTTGTCAAGCAGTGAGTTTACATTTTTCCCCTCTTCAGTATGAAAAACTACTTCCAGTCCAACGCATCCTTTACCAGCCCCATATTTACAGCACGCTGCAAACGATACAC
>JAFSBP010000364.1 GCA_017437205.1 Lachnospiraceae bacterium | reverse complement strand
CCCAAGAACTAGTGATATTACAGCACGTTCAATTGTTTTTTTAAGGAGGGAGACTTTTATGAATTCAGAAATTATCATGTATCAGACAGATGATGGTACGACAAAGATTGAGGTGTCTTTTGATGGTGATACTGTCTGGCTTACTCAAGCGCAAATGGCAGACTTATTTCAAAAATCCAAGTCAACCATCAATGAACACATTAAGAACGTGTATGCAGAAGGCGAACTCAATGAAACAGATACCGTAAGAAAATTCGGAATTTCCGAATTTTCTACAAAACATATATAGGTGCCCTCTCTAAAATTCGCCACCGCCACACTACTTTCTCCCCGTCTGTTTCCAATTGTGTTTTGCCGGCCGGTCTGCAAATGCTTCTCGGACACAAAGTTGATCCCGACTGCCCCGTTAAGATCAGCCCGCGGTAACGTCCGCGGGTGATTAGGGGCTATTTCGGGTCAACTTTTGGGAGAGATCATTTGCAGACCGGCCGGCTCCACATGAAAACAGACGTCCTGCCCTTAAAACCGACTGTGACCGTTACCGCCCGAACGACTAGGCTCCGGCGCCCTACATCACACGAAGAGGCCACTTAGTGCTGCTTCCTTCCGGACCTGACACGGTTCATGGTTTTCGTTGCGTAAGACCGAAGCTTCAAACATCGCCCATGGCGGGCTGCATCACAGCCGGTTTTAAAGGCAGGACGCAAGTGATAGTATAGCGTGAAACAATAAATTTGTCAAATACTTATTTTTTGTTTTCTTTCAAAACATCCTTCCAGTTTTTCAGAATAAAGTAAGGATCTCTATTGTTCAGATTCCGGTTGAAATAGGGATCGCCGTTCTCCAGAATATCCGACCAACGTTCTTCAAACAATTTTGCCTCGTCCTTAAGTCGCTTCTGCTTTTCGGGATTATTATCCAGACCTCTGGACTTTGACTCGTGATGATAGAGCGTCGCAAAGGGCGTGTAAACCACCAGTTTTCCGGCTTTGCGCACCTTCAGACAGTAATCTACATCGTTAAAGGTAACCGCAAACGCCTCATCGAAACCGCCGACCTCATCAAACACCGACTTTTTCGTCAACATACAAGCTGCTGTCACCGCGCTGTAATTCTGCACCACGCTTGCCCGCAGGAAATAGCTGAGATCCTCGCGATCCATTCCGATGAACGGATGCCCTGCGGCTCCGCCCATTCCGACGATCACACCGGCATGCTGGATGGAATCATCCGGATAGAGCAGTCTCGCTCCCACAACTCCCACGTCCTCGCGCTGACAGTAGGAAAGCATCTCTTCGAGGCTGTTTTCCTCAATCATCTCAATATCATTGTTCAGTAACAGGAGATATTCTCCCTTCGCAAACGTCGCTCCAAAATTATTCAGCGCAGAATAATTGAAATTCGTACCCTTCCACTCTACCACCTTCACGTTGGGGTAGGTCTTCTGAAGCTCCTGATAATATTCAAAGGTCTTCGGATCGGTACTGTTATTTTCAACCAAAACAAATTCCAGATTCGGATACTTACAGTATTTGAACACGGATTCCATGCACTTTTTCAAATATTTGCGGTTGTCCTTGGTAGGGATGATCACGGAAATGAGAGGCGTTCCCTTCACCGCGTAGGTGGTGCGATAATACCCCAGACCCTGGCCGTGCTCAACCTTTGCCTCCCAGCCCATGCGCTCACAATGCGCCTTGACCGCCTTGATGCCGGCCTCATATGCATACCGCTTATTGTCTGGGTTTGCCGCCGTGCTGGTCTCACTGATGCGCCAATGATACAGGATTCTCGGAATATGGTAAACCTCGTTCGCCACCTCCGTGCACCGCAAAATAAAGTCAAAGTCCTGCGCACCGTCATATACACTTCGAAACTCTCCGATCTTGTCCACGACCGCTTTGGAAACCACGAACAAATGGCAGATATAATTGCCACTTCTAAGGAAATCCGGGCTGAAATCCGGCTTAAAGTGGGGATCGGAGAACCGCTTGCTGTCAAAGGAAACCTTGTCCTCGTCAGAATAAACCACATCCGGGCGAACCGGTCGATTGAGTGCCTTCGCACAGTGATAGAGTGCGTCCGGCGTCAATGTGTCATCGTGATCCGCCAACACAATATAATCTCCGGTCGCCATCTCAAGCGCCTTGTTCGTGTTTCCGGAAATACCCTCATTCTTCTCCAAAATGCGGTAGCGAATCCGCTCATCCAGCT
>JAFSBP010000363.1 GCA_017437205.1 Lachnospiraceae bacterium | reverse complement strand
GTCAAAGTTGCGATCTCCAATTTACCCCTAAAAATCAGAGAACACAATAAGATCATATATGTAAGATATGTAAATGTGCGATTTAGAAAATGCTACAGGCCTTCACCTACAGCATCACCATGATAAATCAGATTAAATTATGTCAAATCCGGTCAAATCCGGCGATATCTCATCAGCCGATTTCTACCCAAATCCCATGAGGGAATCATCGGCCAACGTAGGCAGATCAAGCGATAAAATTCACCTCTAAAACCGCCCGGAATCTGCTCTTGGTTAGCCTATTTTTTAACACAAAAGGGGGCAAAAATACCCGGTTAGCCTATTTTTAACACATAAAAACCGCGTCAAAGTAGGTCAAACTGCGTCAAACCCAGTCAAACCAAATCAGCTTTTCCGGACATAAGAAAAACCCCGGAAAGCCTTGATTTTCCAGGGTTTTTTGGCATTTTCGATTGTGAAAATCCAGCAGATTATCTCTTGCTGAACTGAGGTGCACGACGAGCTGCCTTGAGACCGTATTTCTTTCTTTCCTTCATACGAGGATCTCTGGTCAGGTAGCCAGCCTTCTTCAGTACAGGACGGTAATCAGCGTCTGCCTGATTCAGTGCTCTAGCGATACCGTGACGGATAGCACCAGCCTGGCCGGTAAAGCCGCCGCCATGAACGCTAACCAATACATCGAACTTATCAGCAGTCTCGGTAGCAACGAGGGGCTGACGAACGATAACCTTCAGAGTCTCCAGACCGAAGTACTCGTCCAGATCTCTCTTATTTACAGTGATCACACCGGTACCGGGTACAAGGTACACACGTGCGATGGATTTCTTTCTTCTTCCAGTTCCGTAGAATTTTGTAGTAGCCACTATAATTTCCTCCTTCCAACGCCTCGATTAAAATGTCAATACTTCGGGCTTCTGAGCAGCATGAGGATGCTCAGCACCTGCGTATACGTGAAGCTTGGTGTACATCTGTCTTCCGAGGGGTCCCTTGGGAAGCATGCCCTTAACTGCAAGCTCTACAACCTGCTCAGGCTTCTTCTGCAGCATCTCTCTCAGGGTGGTCTCCTTCAGTCCTCCAACCCATCCGGAGTGATGATAGTAGATCTTCTGATCCAGCTTCTTGCCGGTAACAACGATCTTATCTGCGTTAACGATAACAACGTAATCGCCACAATCTACGTGGGGGGTGTAGATCGGCTTGTTCTTTCCTCTCAAAACCTTAGCTACTTCAGATGCCAGACGACCAAGAGTCTGTCCCTGTGCATCAACTACATACCATTTTCTATCGATGGTAGCGGGGCTAGCCATAAATGTCTTCATCGGTAAACCTCCTTAATTTCTCTCACTACGATAATTTCATACTCTGTACAGCTGCGCGTCTTCGGTCTTCCGGGGCAATGGTTCCCGATGTGCGCACTTGTCACAGCCTCCCCATTATAGTACACGATGTCTGGCGTGTCAAGCGCTTTTTTCATTATTTTTCAATCTTTTTTCAATTTTTCCACCTCATTTTAGCGCAATTCTTAATTTTATATTTTTCATTGTGTTTTTCCAGTTTTTACCATATAATAATATAAGGGTATACTGTATATTTACCCTTTCACTTATAACTAATAGGCTTGTTTGACACGACAATCGGCACTAAACGTTGCGAGAGGACACTTCATGAGACGACAGCATTTGGAAAAGAACGTATACGAAGCACTTCAGGAACGTCTTCATTTTATCTTTCAGGAATTTGACAATATCTTTGTCTCCTTCTCCGGAGGCAAGGATAGCGGTCTTCTTTTAAATCTGGTTCTGGATTTTCGCAGAAAGTACTATCCTGACCGCAGGATCGGTGTTTTTCACCAAGACTTCGAAGCGCAGTATTCCGCGACCACGGAATTCGTGGAGCGCACCTTTGAACGAATCAAAAATGAGGTTGAAGTCTATTGGGTCTGCCTTCCGATGGCAACACGCACCTCGCTAAGCAGCTATGAGATGTTTTGGTATCCTTGGGATGACACGAAGGTGACCTCGTGGGTCCGCCCCATGCCGGATCACCCCTATGTGATTAATTTGAGGAACAATCCCATCACCACCTATAAATATAAGATGCATCAGGAGGATCTGGCTAAGCAGTTCGGGCGATGGTATCGCAAGTCCCACGGCGAAGAAAAAACTGTCTGTCTTCTCGGCATGCGTGCTGACGAATCACTGCAGCGCTATAATGGCTTTTTAAACCGCAAACACGGCTATAAAGGTACCTGTTGGATCAGCCAGTCCTTCCGCGACGTCTGGAATGCCTCTCCGCTCTATGATTGGACGAACAAGGATGTATGGCACGCCAACTATCTGTTTAATTACGATTATAATAAGCTCTATGACCTTTATTATATGGCCGGTGTCAAACCCAGCCAGATGCGTGTAGCCTCCCCCTTCAATGACTACGCTAAGGACAGTCTGAATCTGTACCGTGTCATTGACCCGGATATCTGGCTAAAGCTGGTTGCCCGCGTGCGAGGAGTGAATTTTGGCGCAATCTACGGCAGGACGAAGGCACTCGGCTACAAGAATCTGACCTTGCCGGAGGGGCACACCTGGCAATCCTACACACAGTTTCTGCTTGCCACCCTTCCCGCCAGACTGAGAAACAATTATATTAAAAAGTTTCAAACTTCTATTGATTTCTGGCATACCGTTGGTGGCGGTCTCGAGGAGGAGACGATTCGCGAGTTGGAGGAGCACGGCTACCGGATTAAGCGAAATGGTGTGTCCAACTATACCATCGCAAAGTCTTCCCGAATTATATTTCTGGACAAGATTCCGGATCACACTGACGATATCAAGTCCACGAAAGATATTCCAAGCTGGAAGCGGATGTGTTTCTGTATTTTGAAAAACGACCACCTCTGCCGCTTCATGGGCTTCGGCCTTACCCGCGACCAGAAACGTAATATTGAACACCTTAAGACAAAATATAAGACCTTTGGAGATAACTAACGATGAACAGCAACAGCCCTGTATACCATATTATCCCTGTCCCGATTGAAAAGATCGAGCCAAATGACTACAACCCCAATTCTGTCGCACCGCCGGAACTCCGCCTGCTCTACGACAGCATTAAGGCGGACGGTTACACCATGCCTGTGGTCTGCTATTACGATCAAGACCGTGACCGCTACATTATTGTAGACGGTTTTCACCGCTACCGTATTATGCTAGATCACCCGGATATTTATCGCCGCGAGGGAGGTATGCTCCCGGTGTCTGTCATTGACAAGCCGCTTGACCATCGCATGGCGAGCACTATCCGCCACAATCGCGCCCGGGGCACTCATGATGTGGATCTCATGAGCAATATTATCAGTGAGCTTCACGAGCTGGGACGCTCCGACACATGGATTTCTAAGCATCTTGGCATGGATAAGGATGAAATTCTGCGCCTTAAACAGATCACCGGTCTGGCCGCTCTTTTTCGCGAGGTGGATTTCGGAAAAGCATGGGTGCCGGCGGAGGACGATGAAATTCCGGCGCTACAGGAAGCTGCCGTCACAAGCGATACCGAGTAATCAAATCATATAACCGAAATAAAAGACTGACAGTGATGCCTGAAGATATTGTTCCCCAACCGCCACTGTCAGTCTTTTCTCTCTTTCCCTACCAGTGCCCGATTCTCAGACACTGATTCTATTTCAGTACTTTGTCAAATCCAAAATAGTGCAATGTATTATTATAGCTGATGTTTTCCACCATCGTTCCCAACGCATCCATATCTGCAGGATATTCTCCGTTCTCCACCATCTCACCGAACAGATTGCAGAGAATGCGGCGGAAATACTCGTGGCGGGTGTAGCTTAAGAAGCTTCTGGAGTCGGTCAACATTCCGACAAACGCTCCCATCGCACCGAGGCTCATCAGACTGATCATCTGTGCCTCCATGCCGGGCTTGTGATCATTGAACCACCATGCAGAACCCTGCTGGATTTTTCCGGGGATACCGCTGTCCGTCTGGAACGCGCCCATAATGGTACCGATGATTCCGTTATCCGCAGGATTCAAAGAGTACAGGATGGTCTTTCCAAGGGCATTTTCCGCTTCCAGTTTTCCTAAGAGCTTAGCAAGACCTACCGCATTTGCTGCATCGTTCATGGAATCAAAACCGGTATCCGGTCCCAATTTCTTAAACATCTTCACCGAGTTGTCGCGCAGGCAGCCAAAGTGCAGCTGCATTACCCAGCCACGCTTCTCGTATTCCTTGCCCACGGTGATCAACAGTGCGGTGTGATATTTCAGCTGTTCATCCCAAGTGATTCCCTGTCCGCTCTTCGCCTTCTGATAGATTACGTTCAGTTCCTCCTCGCCTGCCTCCACGCAGAAGCAGTAATCAAGCGCATGGTCAGAGACACAGCAGCCATGATCCGCAAAATACTGAATCCGGTCACACAGTGCCTTGCGCATATCGTCAACGGAATCGATGGAATACCCAACCACTGCCTCAAGCTTTTCCACATATTGAGGAAAATCCACCTTATCTGCACGCATCGCCTTGTCAGGACGGAACGCAGGAAGCACCACCGCCGGTGCGTCCGGATCCGCTGCCAACAATTCATGCGCTCTCAGATCGTCTGCCGGATCATCTGTGGTACAGATCAGCTTAACGCCGGACTTTCTAATGATTCCGCGCACGGACATCTCCGGATCCGCAAGGATCGCATTACATTTCTCATAAATCTCCATCGCGTTCTTGCCGTTTAACGGCTCGGTGATGCCGAAGTAACGCTGAAGTTCCAGATGTGTCCAGTGATACAGCGGGTTTCCAATCAGATTAGGGATCGTCTCCGCCCACTTTTGGAATTTCTCAGCCGGCGTCGCATCACCGGTAATATAACGCTCCGGCACACCGCAGGAACGCATTGCTCTCCACTTATAGTGGTCGCCGCCCAGCCAAACCTCCGTGATTGAATTGTAGCGCTTGTCCTCATAGATCTCCATCGGATTAATGTGACAGTGATAATCGATAATCGGCATCTTCGCCGCATGATTATGATACAACTGTCTGGCCGTCTCCGATTTCAGCAAGAAATCCTGATTCATAAAAGCCATCGTAAAATCCCCTTTCTGTTAATAAATTTAGTTTTTAAACTTATAGCGTGACACCCTGCTTAAAGATCGCCATATCATGGAATCCGGCTTCCTCACTGCATACCTTCTTTCCGGATGCAACATCGACTACATAGTCAAACAGCCGTTTCGCCTCGTCATCCATCGTCTCTCCTTCCACCAGTCCACCTGCATTGAAATCGATCCAATTTGACTTCTTTCCCGCAAGCGCAGAGTTCGTCGAAATCTTCACGGTAGGTACCGGTGATGCAAAGGGTGTTCCCCGCCCGGTGGTAAACAGAACAATCTGTGCACCTGCCGCAGCCAAAGCCGTGGAAGCCACCAGATCATTGCCCGGTGCGCTAAGAAGGTTCAAGCCTTTCTGTTTTACCGTCTCACCGTAGGCGAGCACGCCGCGAACCGGCGCGTTTCCGGACTTCTGCGTACAGCCGAGGGACTTGTCCTCCAGTGTAGAAATTCCTCCCTTCTTATTTCCGGGAGAAGGATTCTCATAGATTGTCTGATTATGGCTCTTAAAATACTGCTTAAAATCATTGATAAGCTTCACAGTCTGCCGGAACAGCTCCTCATTTTCACAGCGGTTCATCAGAAGCGTCTCCGCCCCGAACATCTCAGGAACTTCCGTCAGAATGGTGGTTCCGCCCTCGCCGATCAAAAGATCCGAGAAATTTCCCACCAGCGGATTCGCGGTGATGCCGGAAAATCCGTCACTGCCTCCGCACTTCATGCCGATGATCAGCTCGCTCACGCTCACCGGCTCGCGCTTCGCAGCCGATGCGTAGTCGATGAGTTCACTAATCAGCTTAAGGGACTCACTAACCTCATCCTCGCACTCCTGAGATACCAGGAATTTCACCCGTTTCTCATCATAATCACCGATATAAGGCTTCAGCACATCGATATTGCTGTTCTCACAGCCGAGTCCCAATACCAGCACGCCTCCGGCGTTCGGATGATTGATCAGATCCGCCAGAATGGTGCGGGTATTCTCCTGATCATCTCCCATCTGAGAGCAGCCGTAGGGATGAGGGAATGCGATAACCTCATCCACACTGCCCTTCACCAACGCATTTGCCTGCTTCGCAATCGCCGTCGCCACGTTATTCACACAGCCAACGGTAGGAATCACCCAGATCTCATTGCGGACGCCGACCTTGCCGTCCGGACGTCTGAAGCCCATGAAAGTAGCCCCTGCGACGTCAGACGCATTTTGCGCGGCAGCCATATCTACGGGCTCGTAGGTATACTCCAAAAGATCGCCAAGTCCCGTCTTCAGATTGTGCACGTGAATCCAATCTCCGGAAAGAATCTCTGTCTTTGCGTTACCGAT
>JAFSBP010000362.1 GCA_017437205.1 Lachnospiraceae bacterium | reverse complement strand
CTCAGTTGGTAGAGCAGTGGACTGAAAATCCACGTGTCGCTGGTTCGATTCCGGCTCTGGGCATTTTTTCAATTTAAACATAATATGGGCCACTAGCTCAGGCGGTAGAGCACTTGACTTTTAATCAAGTTGTCCCGGGTTCGAGTCCCGGGTGGCTCACTCAAGACCAAGAAATCCTTGTATTTCCTGGTCTTTTTTGCATTTTCAGGGCGGGCGAAAGCTACCGATTTTCTTATCTGGGGCAGACACTTTTTGCAAAAAGCACAAAAATAGAGTGTTGTCTCTAAGCTGAAAACATTTAAATCCATCTCATCGTGCAACACTCTATTTTATCATGTATGTTCAGTTGTTCGTTTGATTTAACTCATAGAAGATTTTAATTATATTAATATACTTCATAACCAATCTTCCATTCTCAAGGATACAGCGATATATATCTTGTCCATGTTGGATTTCGAGGTACTTCCCCGGTTCAAAAGGCAGGCAGGGAATATTTACAATTGGAAACTGTAGTGTAGCTGCCTTACCATTAATTTGACCATCAATTAAAAAATGCTGCCTGCAAAGACTTACTCTTCCATAACCAACTTCAACAAACGCATGTTTATTGTAATCAATCATGTGGATTTTAGTATTTGATTCCAATGTCATATCCAAGTTAAGTTTGATCTGTTCTTTCAACGTATCGTATATTAGACTGCTCCAATCGGAAACATAACGCAAATCCGGACCAAACTCTTTAGAAGGATGAAAAAATCCGTATTCGTCGCTATACAGTTCATATCCACAGTCTGTGCAAAAAATAGACTGTTTTTCTCTAATTTGGGTGGAAAATTCGGTTTTACAGTGAGGACACTGGTAAAGAACATTTTCCAGACCTTCGATATTTCCGCCGTTTTTGTAGTGTATTCGTTGCTCTTCCTGCTCACGGTATGCATCAAATAAGAGTGCGGTGTCAGCTTTCTTTTGAATTTCATCTACATTAGAGGAGGCAAGTTCTTCTTTGGAAAAAAGCTTGTAAATGTCTAAATATGTTTTTCCCGGTCGAAGATTGTTCGCCCACTTTGGCATTGCAAAGTATGTTCCGGTTACCCTTGCTACGTAAATATCGGCGTTTAACAGTTTGAGAAACTTGTAAGTTGCTGCGGGGATAGGAGTGGAAAGTCCGTTTTCACACATTAATCCTGCGGGATATAAGACAAGAATCTCGCCGTTGTCAATCACGGATTTCATGCGCTTCATATCACCGATCGTAGTTTGAAATTGCTGCTTTGGAATCATGCCGAGATAATCGAGAATTTTTTTGATCGGCATAGATTGATAAAATGAATTACTGACAACAATTGACATTGGTCGGCCAGTTGCACCAATCAATGTGGTGAAATCTAATTTTGCCTGATGATTAGCAATAATAACAAAAGGCCCTTTTTTTCCTTTGATTTCATTGCGAATGAATCGTCGATGAAATACAAATCTCGCGATAAACCATGCTAATCCCTGCATTAGACGATAAAAAAAGATATTTGGCTTTTTATAGTTCATATGTAATCCCTCTCTTTTCGTAGTATAACACAGAATATAAAAAATGAAAAGCAATATATTAAGATTTTCTTAATTTTTATGTGTAGGATAAAATAGGAGATATTTGACGGTATTTTATAATTGTGATAGAATGATGGTAAAGATGAGGTGAAGAAAATGCAGATAAAAGATGTAAATTTTCATGTTGGTCCCCGGACAATAAAGACGGCTGCGGCTGTTGTACTATCTATGATTATTGTGGAGTTGTACGGAGCAACTGCTTCAAAATTGACCTTTGCCATGCTGGGTGCGATGGCGGCAGTACAACCGACATTTAAAGATTCAGTGGAGTCCTGTCTGACACAGATAATAGGCGTTTTGTTTGGGGCGGTTGCCGGAGTTTTGCTGTTATTGCTTCCGGTGCATTATTTGGTAGCTACCGGTATTGGACTTGTTTTGGTGATCACTTTATATAATGCACTTCACATTCGATTTTCACCGTCGTTGTCCTGTTTTTTGGTGGTAATGATTTGTACGACTCCCGGGATTGAACCGATGACGTATGCATTCGGACGAATTTGGGATACGGCGATCGGTCTTAGTGTCGGTATGTTAATTAATACGATGATTTTTCCTTACGATAATAGCCGGCAGATTCGTTCTACGGTAGCGAGCCTGGATGAAGAATTGATTCGTTTTCTGGAAGATATGTTTGATGGAGATGATGTTTTGCCGAATGTGGAGAAGATGTCAGGTGAGATTGATAAAATGGCTACTCAATTGCGTATTTTTGGAAATCAGCGCTTGATTTTGAAAATTAAGCGTCAGCGCCTGGAATTGAAGGCATTTCAAGCCTGTGAGGGGAAAGCCAGACAGTTGGTGGCACATATGGAAGTGTTGTGTCGTATGGAACGGCCGGGGAGACTTACTCAGGAAAACAAAGACCGACTTGGAGGGTGTGCTGCGGTGATACGCGACGAACGGATGTTGGACGAGATAAATGAGATAGATGTGGTGACGAACTACCATGTGGAACAAATACTTTCTTTGAGGACAGAATTGTTGGGAGCATTGCGGGGAAGTTCGCGCTGATATCATGCGGGTATTGTATAGAAGGGAGAGAACATCAGGATAGATTTTAAGAAGGTGGAGTGCATATATTTAGCACTCCACCAGTTCATATTCGCGGCTTCCGATGCCAAGTTCTGCGGCTGCTTCGATAGTGTGCACACCGTTCCGGGTTTCTATCCGTTCAAGGAGATGAGCCTGACCGGGATCATCCGTTGCAGCATAGACCAAATCAAGGCAAGCCTGATCGATGGCAACGGGATCAGTGGAGGCGAGGATACCGATATCTGCCATGCATGGATCTTCAGCGACAGAACAGCAGTCACAATCTACAGACATATTTTTCATTACATTAATGTAAAGGATGTTGCCGTCAAAATAATCAATTACGGAAGAGGCTGCGTCAGCCATGGATTCCAGGAAAGAATCATGATCTGCGTTCCAGAGCTTTTCCGGTTCGCCGACACCGTGAATGTAGGCTTTTCCGTAGGAGGATGCGACACCGATAGAAAGTTGCTTGAGTGCGCCGCCGTATCCGCCCATCGGATGGCCCTTGAAGTGGGAGAGAACCAGCATGGAATCGTATTTTTCAATGTTCCGTCCAACATAATTTTGGGAGAGTTTTTTTCCGGAAGGGATGGGAAGTACGAGATCCGGCCCGTCTCCGTCTAAGATATCCACAGAAAAATATTTGGTCCACCCGTGTTTCTCCATGGTTTTCCAATGCTTCTTTGTGGTGTTTCGCGAGCCGTCGTAGGCAGTATTAGTTTCTACGACAGTCCCGTTTATACAATCAATAATAGGTTTCCAAAATTCCGGGCGCATGAAATTTTGGTTTCCGGATTCACCGGAATGAACCTTGACAGCAACTTTTCCGGGGAGTTCCTGTCCCAGTTTTTTGTACAGTTCAACAATTTTCTCGGAGGTAATTGTTTTGGAAAAGTAGACAATCGGCTTCATACGAATTCTCCTTATTCAATGATTGTGGTCTCAATTTCAGCTTCAATATTTATCTGACCGTCACTGCGGATTGTGCGGAAATAGTAGGTATCTCCAAGCTTTGCGCGATAAAGCTTAATTGTCTCACCGAGAGGTGCTTCCGCTTTAAATTTAATGCCGATGGAGGTCACCATACGAGAACGAAAATCCGGGATATGATCGCAGAGAAGATCTAAATAGCGGGTATTATTCATATGACCGATGTAATCTGTCTCACTGTAGCGAACCTGATGGCTGCCGATGTACTCCGGTTGAACTTCCGTAGGGATGCGGGTCTGCGTGGGCTTGTTCAGAGAGAGCGGCTCGTCCATGTCATAACAAAGCTCAACCTCGTTTACACGGTAGATTTTGCGGTCACTTAAGCCGACCATGGCCCATATGGAGTTTAGTTCTGCAATAGTTTCGCCATCGCGCACAATCTGATAGCAGCGGTTAAAAAATACACCCTTGCTAGGGCAGGCCCAGGTATTTACTGAAATATGATCATGGGGAAGGAGTGGCTGATAAAACTGAAGGCGAAGACCGTTGATCACAAAGGCCTGATCACGCTCGGCCAACTCATCCCATGTGGGATGCTGCACTTCAATTTGATTATTTCCGATTTCCTCCATCAGACGTAGTGCCGTTCCGGGGGCAACCCGGCCGGAAGCGTCAGCGTCGTGAAAACGAATTTCAAGATTCTCTGTCCATTTCATTATCGTGAAAACTCCTTTTTCCATGGTTCTTATTTATAAGTATAACACAAAAAAATAAAAAAGTGTAGAAATGTTGAAGAAGAATTTTGTATGCTGTCCAAACAATTAAAAGGAAATGTTTGATTTCTGTGCATTAACGAAGTATAATTCTATTAGATTAATTAAAGCAAGGATGTGTAGTATGGACGAGCGAAAAAACCTTATTTTCATTAAAGGTGAAAACAAGACCTGGCAAATTCGAAAGTGTAGTTATAATAAGCAAACACAACGGTATGATATTACTTTTAATTCAGGTGAATCATATCCGTATGGACACACCTCTGTGCAGTGGTTAAAGGATCCGGAATTCCTAAATCCAGTGCTTTACCGCATCGCCATTGATAATAAAGAACTTCGTGGTATTTGTGCTATCTATGTTTTCAAAAATACTAGTGAATGGTGGCATTTGGTCTTTGAAAATGGATTCGGTAGGACTTTTCATCGAAGCAATCTACAGGTTGAAAAGACCTGCCTCGATAATCAGCGTGCGCAAAGTAAGTTGAGTTACCTGCGTGATATAGCTGGAATAAACGAACTAAAGAACGATGACGGTGAAGTGTTGCTGAAAAAGCAGTATGAGAAATTGAATTTTGTAGGTGAAGATTCTGCGCTTGCTGTTTATCTGCATCCGGAAAAACATAAGGTAAAAACATTCAATACCGGACCACTAATATTCCCCTTTGGTGGAAATGCCAGTCAGTTCAAGGCTGTAGGAAATTCTCTCGGTAAGCAGGTGAGCGTAATCCAGGGTCCTCCCGGCACGGGCAAAACTCAAACTATTTTGAATATTATTGCCAATCTGCTGATTCGGGGTAAGACAATCCAAGTGGTATCTAACAACAATTCTGCCACGGAGAATGTGCTGGAAAAGCTTGCTTCCCCAAAATACAATATGGGTTTCCTTGTTGCCACACTCGGCAAGCGCGAGAATAAGCAGACGTTTATTGATGAACAAACTGGTCTGTATCCTCAAATAGATGATTGGAAGATATCTCCCACAGACTTGTCTGCATTGCAAGCGGAGGTTGCGGAATTGTCTAAAGAAGTTGCTGAGCATTTTGCCAAGCAAGAACGACTTGCTGTTGCCAAGCAAGAATTGGATGCGTTGGAGGTGGAAAACAAATATTTCAACCAATTCTGCGAAGATACCAAGCTAAACCAGCCAACCAAGAAACCTAGAAGAGGTTTGCGTTCAGAGATCGTCCTCCAAACTCTACAGGAGTGTGAGCAGCTGAGTGAAAAGGAAAAAACGTTTTCTTTTTGGCATAAGCTGAAAAACAGTGTTTTTTACGGCCTCTATGAGTGGAAATTCCACAATAATGACATCGGTAGCATTATTTTTTACCTACAAAGTCTGTTCTACACCGCCAAAAGGACAGAGCTAATCAATGAAATTGCGGCCTTGCAAGAGGCGTTAGCACAAGTTGATGCGAAACAGAAGATGGATATGCTAACCAAGAAATCTATGGCATATCTGAAGGCTGAGCTTTACAATCGCTACGGCAACAAGGTGACACGGCCTCGTTTTTTGATGGATGCCATTTGGAAGCAGCCTTATGAAATACTCAAAGAATATCCCGTTATACTTAGCACAACCTTTTCTTCCCGGAACTGCCTAAAGGATGTTTCTTATGATTATCTCATTATGGATGAGGCTTCTCAAGTAGACTTGGCCACCGGTGCTCTGGCACTGGCGTCTGCAAAGAATGCGGTAATCGTTGGTGACCTAAAGCAACTGCCCAACGTGATTCCTGAGGATCAGCGAAAACTGAGCGAAGCGGTATTCCAAAGCTATTGCCTACCAGCGAGCTATAACTACGCAAATAATAGTTTCTTGAAATCAATATGCACTGTGATTCCCGACTTACCGCAAACTTTGCTACGGGAGCATTATCGTTGTCATCCAAAAATCATTGATTTTTGTAATAAAAAATTTTATCAGAATCAACTGGTGATTATGACCGAAGATCACGATGAAACGGATACACTTTGCGTATTTCGTACTGTCG
>JAFSBP010000361.1 GCA_017437205.1 Lachnospiraceae bacterium | reverse complement strand
GGTCTGCCAGCAGGATAATCACCGTTGATAGTCAAAACGATGAAAGAACCGCACTCTTCCAAAAAATCATATGCTTTGCTCATGTCATATTCTCCTTATCAAATCGGAATTCACTTTAATAGATTGTCAATTGTTATGTTCTCTCCGTGTTGCATCAATTCTGGATTGGCATAGTCATCAAGATTAAAGAGAAAACCATAAAGCCCGTCGCCATTACTTGATGAATATTTGATTTGCACAACTATCTCTTTGGCATCATCTGTTCTTGTCATAGTTGTGGTTTCTTCTATTTGCGCATCTTCAAACTCTTTGAAAATCTCCGCAAACTCTGTTTTAGCAAGGTCTATTACCTTGCCATAATCGGCAGAAACATCTTCGTGCTCCGCTGTGGTATCAGCAGTATTGTCATTGCAACCACATAATCCCAATAGGCAGATAAGTGCCAAAATCAATGCGGTTATTCTTCTCAATACAATCACACCCCTTTGTCAAATTTTTATTTATCCGTCCGCTTGTATCCTATCACACAAATCACTTTATGCAAGAACAGCCACAACAGATCAAATCGTTGTGGCTGTTAACTTTTTTATTTCAACACTGCCTTATGAAAAATCTTCTTACCCTTCTTGATCTTTACGCTCTCCGCAAGCATCTCTTTGGTGATTACCAAATCAATGGAGGTTACTTTCTCTCCGTTCACAGAAACGCCGCCCTGCTGGATCAGACGTCTTGCCTCCGCCTTGCTGGCGGTCAGCTTACACTTAAGCATCAGGTCCATGATCGCGATACCGTTCTCTGCGTCAGCTGCATCGATCTCGGTGGTAGGCATGTTGCTGTCATCACCGATACCCATGAACAGCGCGTGGGATGCCTCGCGTGCTTTCTGCGCTTCTTCCTCGCCATGAACCAGCTTGGTCAGCTCGTAAGCCAGAATTTCCTTCTTCTCGTTGATACGGCTGTCCTCCCACTTCTCCATCTCCTCAATCTCCTCAAGACTGATGAAGGTGAGCATACGGATGCACTTCATGACATCTGCATCGCCTACATTTCTCCAGTACTGGAAGAACTCAAAGGGAGTGGTCTTGTTGGGATCAAGCCATACTGCACCCTTCTGAGTCTTGCCCATCTTCTTTCCTTCGCTGTTCAAAAGCAGGGTAATGGTCATGGCAAAAGCATCCTTGCCGGTCTTTCTGCGGATCAGATCGGTTCCTGCCAGCATGTTGCTCCACTGGTCATCACCGCCAAACTGCATATTGCAGCCGTACTTCTCATTCAGGTACAGGAAATCGTATGCCTGCATAATCATGTAGTTAAACTCAAGGAAGCTTAAGCCCTTCTCCATTCTCTGCTTGTAGCACTCCGCACGGAGCATGTTGTTGACGGAGAAGCAGCCGCCAACATCGCGAAGCAGCTCAACATAATTCAGTTTCAGCAGCCAGTCGGCATTGTTCACCATGATCGCCTTGCCCTCGCCGAACTCAATAAAACGCTCCATCTGCTTTTTGAAGCACTCACTGTTGTGCTCAATGATCTCTGTGGTCATCATGGAACGCATATCGGTTCTTCCGGAAGGATCGCCCACGTGAGCAGTTCCTCCGCCCACCAGTACAACCGGCTTATTTCCTGCCATCTGCAGACGCTTCATCAGACAAAGCGCCATAAAATGTCCCACATGAAGGGAATCTGCGGTCGGGTCAAAGCCAATGTAAAACTTTGCACCGCCATTGTTGATCAGTTCTTTGATCTGAGGCTCGTCCGTCACCTGTGCAATCAAGCCACGAGCCTGCAATTCTTCATAAATATTCATTTTCCTTACCTCCATTATTACAACAGCCCCCTGTTCCGCATCTAACGGAACAGAGGGCGAATAAACATTTCGCGGTACCACCTCTGATTCGAGCATCCCTCACAGGATACTCCTCATCGTGTGTTATCACACCGCGCGTTATCGGGCGCACCCGTCTGTCCCTACTAAGATGTTCAGGCAGAAGCTCAGGAATGTATTCAAGTCAGCTAAGTCTATTCCCTCGCACCGACCGGGAACTCTCTGAAGTCATCACACTGCTCTACTTGTTTCCTTCATCGCTTTTCTTATTGTTCGTGATTATATCACAGCCTCTCCGAAAAGAAAAGACCTTTTTAGTATAAAATTATCACTCAACAGACACCAGATAATAGTAGATTGGCTGTCCACCGCTGTGAACCTCCACATCCATGTCCGGATACAGCTTTGCGATATGTGCCTCCAGCTCGGACGCAGTTGCTTCACTCACATCCTGTCCGTAGTAGACACTGATCACGCAAGCGTCATCATCCACCATCTCCTCGATCATCTGAAGGGTAACTTCCTCGATATCCTTACCGTTTGCCAAAATGCCGGCATCGCCGATACCCATGATGTCACCCTCGTGGATCTCAAATCCATTCAAGGAAGTGTCACGAACCGCATAGGTAACCTCACCGGTCTTCACCCGCGCAATCTCCTCTTTCATCACTTCCAGATTTTCCTCCGGACTCATATCAGGGGAGAAATTGATCATCGCGGTGATTCCCTGGGGCACAGTCTTTGCAGGAACAACAACTACCTGCTTATCTTCCGTCAGGATAGCCGCCTGCTGTGCCGCAAGGATAATGTTCTTATTGTTCGGCAGAATGTAAATCGTGTCCGCATTCAGCTTTTCGATGGCATTCAGCATATCTTCTGTGCTGGGATTCATCGTCTGTCCGCCGGAGATCAAATAATCCACATTCAATTCGCGGAAAATCTCATTGATTCCGTCGCCGATGGACACCGCAATAAAGCCATAAGGCTTTCTTGGTTCTTCCTTCGCCGCTTCCGTTTTCTGCTCTGCTGCCACCTTTGATGCCTGAGCGATCAAGCGCTCCTCATGCTCCTCGCGCATATTATCAATCTTCATACGACTCAACGAACCGTAGCTCAATCCCTTTTGGATTGCGAGACCGGGGTCGTTGGTATGTACGTGTACCTTTACCAACTCCTCATCTGCAACAACTACGATAGAATCGCCGATGGACTCAAGATATGCCTTAAACTCCGCAACCTGTGAAGGCTCCAGTTCTTTCTGCAAATTTACAATAAACTCGGTACAGTAACCGAAGGTGATCTCGCCGAGATCCTCCATATTTGCGCCGGCGCTCACGCCTGCGGACGTCGCTGCAGTCTGGGTGGGAACCGCATCAAAATCCACTTCTTTTCCAAGGTATGCGTCAAACGCTCCCTTCATCACCTGCATCAGACCCTGTCCGCCGGAATCCACAACGCCGGCCTGCTTCAGTACAGGCAACATCTCAGGTGTCTGGGAGAGTACCAGATCTCCGCGCTCAATAATTCCGCGAAGAAAAGCCTCCATCTCAAGACCGGTGTTCGCAGTTTCAAGCGCCATATCCGCCATACCCTTCGCAACAGTCAAAATAGTTCCTTCCTTCGGCTTCATTACTGCCTTATAAGCAGTCTCCACTGCGCGTTTAAACGCCGCAGCCAACACCGCCTGATCAATCACCTCAACAGTCTTAATCTCTTTGCAGAAACCGCGGAACAGCTGGGAAAGAATAACGCCTGAATTTCCTCTCGCACCGCGAAGAGATCCGGAAGAGATCGCCTTTGAGAGCATCTCCATGTTCACCTCAGAAAGCGCCATCACTTCCTTCGCCGCAGACATGATCGTCAGAGTCATGTTTGTTCCGGTATCGCCGTCGGGAACCGGAAACACATTCAATTCATTTATCCACTCTTTCTTTGATTCCAGCTCTTTAACGCCTGCCAAAAACAGCTTCTTCAGCAGCGCAGCATCTATCATCTGATTAACCACTTATCTGTTCCTCCCTAAATCAGCAATCAGTCACCCGGACACCTTCAACGTAAACATTGATCCACTCTACGTCAATACCGGAGAAATCTTCTACTTTATATTTTACATTTTCGATCAGATTATCTGCGACTGCAGAAATGCTGACTCCGTAAGCAACAATAATATGAAAATCTATGCACAGCTTATTCTGCTCACTCACTGTCACATTAATTCCGTGAGTCAGCGAATCTTTCTTTAATAGTTTAACCAGACCGTCCTTCACATTCACCGAAGCCATACCCACAATGCCCATGCACTCAATCGCCGCAAGTCCGGCATAACGCGCAATCACCTCAGTATCGATCAGAATCTCGCCAAATTTATTATTCAGTCTGCACTTCATCCTGTTCCCTCCATCCTATGATCCTCTGCATTTTCAAACGCAGGAAAACTATCACTATGTACGGGGCGCACTTAGCGATTTTCTTTATTATACCCAATAAATTGAAAAAAGAAAAGACAAATTTTGTATTTTCTATGAACAATTTCTAAAATCTAGTATTTTTTCTCCGTTCTCCCACTACATTTTGTATTTACAAAGATTTTTTTGACAGATTTCTGAGATTTTTTCAAAAAACTGCTTGCATTTTCAAATGACTTCTGCTATTATGGTACTGTTTCGGGTCGTCTGTTATACGGGACCGCCCAATTTAGTTAAGGAGGTGCGATGATGGCTAAGTGTGAAATCTGCGCAAAGGGTGTTCTTTTTGGCAACAATGTAAGTCATTCCAATAGAAAGACGAACAGAATCTGGAATTCCAATGTGAAGTCCGTTCGAGTTAAGGTTAACGGAGGCACACAGAAAATGTACGTATGTACTTCCTGCCTGAAGTCCGGTCTGGTTGAGAGAGCATAAGAACTTGCGAATATGTTGAGCCGTCTGCGAAAGCAGGCGGCTTT
>JAFSBP010000360.1 GCA_017437205.1 Lachnospiraceae bacterium | reverse complement strand
TCTCCTCCGTTTGTGTGTGCGGTGGTTGGTGGTACTTCTATTGTACCATAAGCGGAGAGAAAATTTATATATAAAAAGCGAAAAAACCCAATAAAATCAATGGATTTTGGTATTTAACAAATGCCTACAATTATTAAACATTTGGAGAACTCAGGATGAAACTGACCGTAGAACAGGTGAAAAGTGATATCCGGGCATTGCCGGAGAATTATAAGACCGCGGATATTGACCGCCTGATCAAAACATATATAAAGGAAAGTGTGGATGCGTCGGCGCTGGAACCGCACATTTTGGAGCATCAGGAACTGCACCGGATTTATTATTATGTGACGTTGAAGCAGATGGAGCGGGTGGAGGAGCGGATGGAGTTTCTCAACGGTCATCTACATTTGGCAGATTGGTGGCATACGGATCAGTTGATCGGTTTTGTGTCCGAACTGGATTTTGAGACTGCACTTGGGTATGCGGGAGAATATGTTCGTTCAGAGGACCCCTACATCCGGCGCTGGGGGTATGTGCTGTTTATCTCGAAACTGGGGCGTCAAAGGGCAGAAGAACTTTTGCCCCTGACACACAACGATGACCATTATTCCGTGCGGATGGCCCAGGCGTGGCTGATTGCGGAACTGGCGGTCTTTCAGCCGGAGTATGTGCATCAGTGGTTGACAGCGTGCCGGCTGGACTACCGTGTGACGGGCAAGGCGGTGCAGAAAATATGTGATTCTTACCGCATAGCGGACGAGTGGAAAGCGCGTTTTCGGGCACTGCGTCCGATGCTGAAGGAGAAATAGGGAGGAAAAAGAGATGTTTGAGAAACAAATCGTAAATATGTACAAGGGAATGATGTATAAGCGCTGTGACGATACAGAGACGGTATTTTACTTTTCACCGGCAGATTTTCCCGGTTTGAAAGCGGAAGCCTATGCCTTTAAGGCGAGCGCGGGACATACTTTGCAGGGTTATCTGTACAGGTACGATGATCCGATCCCTAGCAGGCTGGTGGTGTTCGATCACGGCTTCGGCGGCGGGCACCGCGCCTATATGAAGGAGATCGAACTGCTGTGCAGACGAGGCTACCGGGTGTTCGCTTACGATCACACCGGATGCATGGAATCCGGTGGGGAGACGCCCAACGGACTGGCACAGTCTCTCTGTGATTTGAATGACTGCATTACCACCATCAAATCAGACGAGCAGTTTGCAGGCTTAGATATTTCTGTGATGGGACATAGCTGGGGAGCATTTTCCACAATGAATATCTCCGCACTTCACCCCGAAATTACCCACATCGTTGCCATGTGCGGGTTTGTCTCGGTGGAGGAAATGATCAAAACTTTCTTCTCCGGCATCATGAAGGGCTTTCGGAATCCTGTCCTTGAACTGGAAAAGACCTCGAATCCCCGGTTTGCACAGTTTAATGCTGTGGAATCTCTGGCGAATGCAAAGACGAAAGCACTGCTGATTTACTCCGAGGATGATCAGATGTGCAAAAAGAGCCACTACGACCTGCTTAAAGCGGGGCTGGAAGGAAAGGAAAACATTCGCTTTATCCTGGAAAATAAGAAGGGGCATAACCCCAACTACACCGAGGAGGCAGTGGTGCTTTTAGGGGAATTTGGCGGAGCAAGAGCCAAGTTCGCAAAGAAAAAGAATGTCACGGAAGCAGATAAGAAACAGTTTGTGGCGGCGTTTGAGTGGGATAAGATGACAGAGCAGGATGAGCGGGTGTGGGAGAAGATATTCGCACATCTGGAGGGGTGAGAAAATTTTATAAAAAACAGATGCCAAATCCCGCAAAGTGTGATATGATAGTAAAATATTATCAAATTAAAGCGTCAAATTGATAAAGAGTGGGTAATGCGAGAGACATGGATTGCTCTGCTGCGTACCGACACCAAAGGAGAACACACATGAGAATCGTTGTAAAAGTAGGAACATCTACACTTGCGCACGCCACCGGCCAATTGAACATCCGCCGGGTGGAGGAGCTTTGCAAGGTGTTAAGTGACATAAAGAATGCGGGAAATGAAGTGATCTTGGTTTCCTCCGGTGCCATCGGCATGGGAATGGGGAAGCTGGGACTGTCCAGAAAGGGCGCGGATATGCCCACGAAGCAGGCGGCGGCCTCTGTCGGCCAGTGCGAGCTGATGTATATTTACGATAAGGAATTCAGTGAGTACAACCACACGGCGGCGCAGCTTCTGATCACCGGCGAGGATATCGACGATGAGAAACGCCGGACCAATTTCCAGAATACCTTGTTCCGCCTGTTGGAGCTGGGCGCACTGCCCATCGTCAACGAAAATGACACGGTGGCGACACAGGAGATTGAAATCGGAGACAATGACACGCTGGCAGCGATCGTGTCAGTCTGTGTAAATGCAGACCTTTTGGTGTTGCTCAGCGATATTGACGGTTTGTATACTGCTGATCCTCATAGGGACGCGGACGCGAAACTGATCGAGGTGGTGGAGAAATTAACACCGGAGATCATTGCCCTGGGCGGCGGCGCAGGGTCGAATCTCGGCACCGGCGGTATGGCGACGAAGCTTCGCGCGGCACAGATGACGACTGAGCGGGGAATCTCCATGCGGATCATGAACGGAAGCAGACCTTACGAGTTATATGATGTGCTGGACGGAAAAAGCGTGGGGACACTCTTCACCGGTAAGCGAGGTTGAGGGTAAACAGTAGTTAGGGCAGTACAAAGTTCTAAAAAAGCGACATCAGGAGGCAGCAGATGACGACGAGAGAGATTTTAACGGAAGCGAAAAAAGCGAAGGCTTGTCTGGCAGGGCTTACCACGGAGTGCAAAAATAAGGCACTGGCGGCGATGGCAGACAGCTTGGTAGAACATACGGAAGATATTTTGGCGGCGAACGCTTTGGATATGGAGGCAGCAAAGGGAACAATCTCCCCGGTGATGCTGGACAGACTCATGCTGAACGCAGCCCGGATTGAGGGGATGGCGGACGGCATTCGTCAGGTGATCGACCTGCCTGACCCGGTGGGCAGGGTTCTGCGGGAGGAGAAGCGCCCTAACGGTCTGGTGATCCGCAGGACGGCGGTCCCTGTGGGCGTGGTGGCGATCATCTATGAGAGCAGACCGAATGTGACCTCCGATGCGGCAGCGCTCACCTTAAAGAGTGGAAACGTCTGTGTGCTGCGCAGCGGCAAGGAGGCGTTCCGCAGTGCGAATGCGATTGTAACTGCCCTTCGTGCCGGTCTGAAAAAGGTTGGTCTGCCGGAGAATCTCATCAATCTGGTGCAGGATACCAGTCGTGCCTCTGCAACGGAGTTGATGACGGCGGTGGGACTGGTGGATCTGCTCATTCCCAGAGGAGGAGCGGGCCTGATCCGCGCCTGTGTGGAGCAGGCGAAGGTTCCCTGCATTGAGACGGGAACAGGTATCTGTCACGTTTACGTGGACGAGAGCGCTGACATTGAGATGGCGCTGAATATCATTGAGAATGCAAAGACCAGCCGGCCTTCCGTGTGCAATGCGGCTGAGGTTTGTCTGGTGCATAAATCCGTGGCAGGGGAGTTTCTGCCGAGGATGAAAGAACTTTTGGTGGATAAGCGAACTGCTGAGGGAAAGGTTCCGGTGGAACTGCGGTTGTGCACTGAGGCGGCGAAGATCACCCAGGGAACGCCCGCCGGCGAGCAGGATTTTGACACGGAATTTTTGGATTATTGTCTGGCAGTGAAGGTGGTGGACAGCTGTGAGGCGGCCATTGACCATATCAATACTCATTCCACCGGACACAGCGAGGCGATCATCACGCGGACGGAGGCTCATGCGAAGTTATTTACCACCACGGTGGACAGTGCCGCAGTCTATGTGAATGCGTCCACCCGTTTTACCGACGGCGGTGAGTTTGGCTTAGGCTGTGAGATGGGCATCTCCACCCAGCGGCTTCATGCGAGAGGACCGATGGGACTGGAGGAACTGACAGTTTATAAGTACATTATTGAGGGCGACGGACAGGTGCGCTAAGTCAGTCAGCTAAAGTGCGCAGAGACTGTAACGCATAAAGTGCAGATCTGGGCGCGCAGCACAAAAAGATAGAATTTGAGGACAAACGGCATGAACAAATTTGGATTTATCGGAACCGGAAATATGGGCGGAGCGTTGGCAAAGGCGGTGGCGAAGTCCATCGGCGGAGAGCGGATGCTGCTGGCAGATTATTTTATGGACAAGGCGAAGGAACTGGCGGCAGATCTGGGCGCACAGGCGGCGGACAATCAGAGGCTGGCTGCAGAAGCGCAGTTTATTTATCTGGGCGTGAAGCCACAGATGATGGCGGGCGTGCTGGCTGGAATCGCTCCGGTATTGAAGGCGAGAACGGACCGCTTTGTGTTGGTGACGATGGCGGCCGGAGTTAAGATGAAAAAAATCAGTGAGATGGCAGGGGGAAATTACCCTATCATCCGCATTATGCCCAATACACCTGCGGCGGTGGGCGAGGGAATGATTCTCTACACGGCCAATGAACTGGTGACTGAAGATGATTTGGCGCAGTTTACCGAGGCGATGAAATGTGCGGGACGGCTTGACCGACTGGACGAAAAGCTGATCGACGCGGGCTGTGCCATCAGCGGCTGCGGTCCTGCGTTTATGTATCTGATGATTGAGGCGCTGGCGGATGGCGGCGTGCTCTGCGGTCTTCCCCGGGCGAAGGCGCTGGAGTATGCGGCGCAGACCATGCTTGGAGCAGCGAAGATGGTGCTGGAGACCGGAAAACATCCGGGTGAACTGAAGGATATGGTGTGCAGCCCCGGCGGAAGCACGATTGTGGGCGTGAAGGCGCTGGAAGACTGCGGATTCAGGTCGGCGTGCATAAATGCTGTTGTTGAGGCATATGAGAAGACTAAGGAGTTGGGAAATTAAGGCGGCGAAAATTGTACTCAATCACCGTAATGACGGTGTTGCAGCCTCCCGGTTGAAATCAGAGAAGGAGAATGAATAGTATGAATCCTGCAAGTTTATTTAAGATGAAAGGTCTCTGGGACAAATTCACGGCGAATCATCCCAAGTTTCCGAAATTTCTCCAAGCTGCGCAGCAGAGAGGTATTCAGGAGGGAACCATCCTTGCCATGAGTATCACTACCCCGAGTGGTGAAAAGATAGAGACGAATCTTCGCGTGACAGCGGAAGATATGGAGTTGTTTAAGGAACTGAAACAGTTGTCATAAATTGAAAAAAATAGTTGAATATACCTCCGGTTTCATGTATAATTATTACAAAAGCAGACAGTGAACGAACAAAATTGGACAGTCTGCTCAAAAAAGAAACGGAGGTATATTTTTATGACTGGTTTACCCCTCATTATCGCGTTTGTAGTGGCGATCGTTGTCATGATTGTGGCGATCTCCAAGTTCAAACTGCACCCCTTCCTGGCAATCATGGGCATTTCCCTGATTCTCGCCCTGATCGCAGGACTCCCGATCACCGGTATTGCTGATATCATCGGAGCAGGCTTCTCCGGAACATTCAGTTCCATCGGTATCGTAATTATTTTAGGAGCACTGATCGGATCCATCCTTGAGATGACCGGTGCTGCGCTGAAACTGGCTGACATCGTGATTAAGCTCGTTGGCAAGAAGAATCCCGAACTTGCGATGGAGCTGATGGGCTGGGTCGTATCCATCCCTGTGTTCTGTGACAGCGGTTTCGTTATCCTGAACCCTATCCGTAAGGCTCTGGTTAAGCGTACCGGAACCTCCAGCGTTGCGATGACCATCGCACTGTCTGCAGGTCTGTACATCTCCCACGTATTTATTCCCCCGACACCCGGTCCGATCGCGGCCGCACAGACGCTGGGTATCGGCGAGAGCCTGCTGATGGTGATGGGTATCGGTCTTTTGGCATCCATCTGTCCTCTGATCGCAGGTGTGATCTTTGCAAAGTTCATTGGCAAGAAGGTAAAGAGTGCGGATGAGCAGGTTTCCAGTGATGAAGTGGTTAAGACTTACGAGGAATTGGTTGCCGAGTATGGAAAGCTTCCCAGCGGTCTGAACGCTCTGGCACCCATTATTGTTCCGATTATTATGATGGGTCTCGGTTCCGTTTCCTCCATGGCAGGCTGGACCGGCATTGCATCCGATCTGTGTACCTTCTTCGGAAAGCCCGTGATCGCGCTGACCGTTGGTACCCTCTTTGCGATCGCTCAGCTGGCAGGCGCAAAGAAGATGGGAGAATTTTACAATATTACCAATGACACCTTGAAGACAGTTGGACCGATCCTGTTCGTAACCGCAGCAGGCGGCGTTCTCGGAAAGGTGATTTCCTCCACCGATATGGTGAACTATATTAAGGCAAACGCAGAAGTGCTGAAGGGCATCGGTATTTTCTTCCCCTTCATCCTCGCAGCAATCCTTAAGAGTGCACAGGGATCTTCCACCGTTGCACTGACCACGACTGCCGGTATCCTTGCACCGCTGATGGGCGTTCTGGGACTGGACACTCCTGTACTTTCCGCTCTGACCGTTATGGCGATCGGTGCAGGTGCGATGACCGTTTCCCACG
>JAFSBP010000359.1 GCA_017437205.1 Lachnospiraceae bacterium | reverse complement strand
TATTCTGTTCCAAAATACCGACCTGAATCATATAACGCAATTCCAATTCTTCCCTGCACTCCGGGCATTCATCCGCATGTTCCACAAAAGAACGCAGCTGATCAACAGGCAGGCGTCTGTCCAAAAAATCCGAGATCTGCTGCTGAAATTCCAAACATTTCATGACTATTCCCTCCGGTCAACATGTCTCTTTACTATGATACCATATTTCGGTCATTCATTTCAATGGTCTACAGAAAAATTTCCCGGATACTTAAGCGTATACTGCCCGCAGACATTGATGACCTTCGTTCCTTCATACTCCTGCTCCCGTTTGATATTCGTCCCATATCGCAAGTGAACATGACCGTGAAGCAAAGCCTTTGGACGATAACGCTCGATTAGTTTTAAAAATCCGGTAAATCCTCTGTGGGCAAAATCCTCCGCATCGCCCACGCCTCTCGGTGCTGCGTGGGTCACCACCAGGTCAACCCCGCCCACTTTTCGGATGGCCCACTTAAGCCTTCTAATCCGCCGATTCATCTGCTTTTGCGTATACTGATGAGGTCCTCCCGTATATTCTATACTTCCTCCCAACCCTAAAATACGCACACCCTTGTAGGTTACCACTTTTCCATCAATGCATTCACACCCTTCCGGCGGCTGTTCTTTATATCTGCCGTCGTGATTCCCGTGAACATACATCACCGGACAAGGGGCCATCGTTACAAGAAAAGACAGATAGGACGGCTTCAAATCACCGCTTGAAATGATCAGATCATATTCATCAAGACACCCCGGCGTATAATAATCCCACAGCGAGGGACATTCTTCGTCTGCAATCGCCAAAATATTCACTGATCCACCTCCTATCCGTTTTCCACTGTTCTTTTCTTTTGGGCTGTATATTGTGTCGCCATGAATTAAAGCAGCGGATTGCTCCGTGCTACGCATTCACGCAATCCTGCACCCGTACTCGGAAATCGCTCCGCTCCCTGCAGTCGCGTAGCTTTTTTCCTCGTACCGGTTGCTCGCCGTATAGCAGGACAAGAGGGCTTGCGCAAGCGCGCCCATCTGTCCTACTGCACGGCTCTGCTTTATAGTAAAAAATCCGGAAACCTTATCAGTTCCCGGATCATCGTGCAGATGGTGGGACTTGAACCCACACGAGCGTAATGCTCACATGAACCTGAATCATGCGCGTATGCCAATTCCGCCACATCTGCATCCTATTTTGCTGCGCTCATTTCTGAACGCTCGTATATAATAACAAATCCGTTTCGGTTTGTCAACTACTTTTTCAAATTTTTTCAGATTATTTTTACAGCTCATTTTAGCAGATGAGAATCCTCTGCCGATCCGCTTCTTTTTATCTAAGGGACAGAGCACCTCCTGGTGCTCTGTCGTCTAATCTCAATCTTCGTCGGAAAACTCGGTGTGTTTTTCCACCAGATCCTCTACCGGTTTGAACTCAGGTGCCTTCTGGCCAAGTGCCATCAAACTCATCGCAATCAGTAGGATGGTTCTTAAGAAGGAAAGGATGTTCTCCACTGCGTAAATCAGGCGGTTTACAAAACGGATTTCAAAAGATCTGTTGAATATTCCAAAGATAGAATCGATCACGGAAATCACATCGGGGATCAAACCCAAAACTACGTTTGCTGCTCCAAACAAAAATACCACTGCCAATACCTTTACCGCGGTTTTCTTCAACCACTCATCTTTTTCTGCCAACAGTATGTACAGTGCCAAACCAAACATCACCACATATCCGCCTACCAACGGGGACAGGCAAACCAATGCGGCTAACAGATTCACTGACATACCAAGCTTTGTTTTCTGCATATTCTTCTCCTCCTGAGAATTTATTTTTGTTTAAATTCTACCCTTTCAACGATAATTTGTCAATCAGATTTCGTCATTTTATACTCAATCTGATAATATTTGAGACTCGCTTCATAGCCTTCCTGCCGGATCACCTCTTTAAGTCGCGCAAGCGTCACCTCACGGCAGATATTATTTTCATTGCTATTGCAGAGAATGAACCGCCGTGTTCCTCCGTCCAGCCTGTTCAGTTTCATCACCGCATGACCTAAGGTTCCGCTGCCGGCAAAGAAATCCAGACACAGTGCATCGCTTCTTCGCACCGAAGCAATCAACTTCTCCAAAAGGCGGACTGGTTTCGGATAATTAAACTTCTTCTGACCGCCCAGAATCTGACGCAGTTCCTCATCCGCATCCTCATTGGTTCCCCAACCGCAGGCAAACAGATTCTCCGGATCAATCTCTGTCTTATAGTTACACTCCGGATCATCTCCCTCTCTGGACAAAAGGTCTTTCAGCATCTTGAATCTGGGCTGTTCCACAATGCGCCGCAGATACAGATCCCTCGTCAAATACAGATTCCCTTGCGCCGCGTACTCATCAAGTGCCTCCTGCCCATAACGCCAATTGCCCTCAATCACCACGTCCTGTGCCAAAACACCACCGGAAATGATCAGATCGGAGTGGAGTACCATATTCATCGTTTTGTCAGAGATAATCGCTCCCTCAGGCAAAAAATAATCTGCATCTTTATAATTACTGGGCACACCTGCCGGAATCGTTCTCAATCCGCGCTTATTCACCGCATTGATACAAGGGTAAGTTTCCCGTTTTCTCGTCACCTGTCCCACAAGTCCGGAAAAACGCTTTAGGTTATTGGTGTAAACCAGAATGTATTCCTTAATGTTCGTGATAGAATTAGAGAGGAATGAGCCCTTTCTCTTCTTCTCCCACACCAGCTGGGACACAAAATTTTCCTCACCGAAAAGCTCATCGCAGAGAAAGCGCAATGTAGCCTGCTCATTGTCATCAATGCTGATAAATATCACGCCGCCATCCGCCAGAAGTTCTGCCGCCAGTTCAAGGCGCTTTCGCATGAAACTGACCCACTTACTGTGGCGGAATCTGTCCCCCGCGTCCACATAAGTGTCATCGTAGACAAAGTCCTTATTCTTCGTGTTATACGGCGGATCAATATAAATCACGTCCACCTGATGGACGTAATTCTCACTCAACACTTTAAGCGCTGCCAGATTATCCCCCTCGATGAGAAGGTTTTCCTGTCCACCCTGAAGTACTGCAGCAGATTCATCCTCCACAAACACCGCCGTGTGGTTGTCGAGAACATCTTCAATTTTTTCCCTGTGTTCCTCGTAGACCAACCCGAATTTTCTGTCGCTCACATCCCGCTCGATGTCTGAAAGCGCCGAAAGCAGGCGTTCCTTCTCCCCTTCTGTCTGAGCATCCTCAATAAAGCTGCGAATCTCCGAAATCTTTTCAAGCAGCCCCTCCCGGTCCTGCCTGGATATGTTTGTACTCATGTACACCTCCGTGGGTTGTTTCTTTTGTACATTTCCTCTCATCAGTATACCATTTGGCAAAAAAGAAAACAACAAAAATTTTTAAAATTAGGTATTGACTTTTTTCCCCGATAATGCTATTATACTCCTTGCGTAATTTAAACGCTTTGCGGATGTGCTGGAATTGGCAGACAGGCATGACTAAGGATCATGTGCTCGAAGGGCGTGCGGGTTCAAGTCCCGCCATCCGCAGTTGAAACCGTTGTAAACATTAGTTTACAGCGGTTTTTT
>JAFSBP010000358.1 GCA_017437205.1 Lachnospiraceae bacterium | reverse complement strand
CACCTTAACGGAGCGCACGTTGCTTCCGACTGCCTCCACAATTCCTCCTGCGCTATACCCCACTTGACGCGGAAAATTTACGGACGGAGCATGTCTTCCGTGCACATTAGGATCTCCAAGCAAATTTGCCCGTTCTGTACCGGAACTTATGGTGGTCTTCATAACTTTGATGAGAACTTCATTGTCCTTAAGATTTTTCGGAATTTCCTTATCCAATAATTCCGCAACACCCGGTGCAGTAAAAACGATATTCGGATTATTCATACATAAGCCTCCTTTTGCCTTAATCGGCTCATCATAAATATAGTTTACTGCGTTGACAATAAACGAACAATATGCAATACTATAGATAGCAGATATTATTCTACAATTTTTATTTAATTTTGGGAGTGTTTTTCTATGGATCAGATACTTTTCTATAAATCCTTTAACTTTACCACTGTTACTCGCCACATTGACAGCCATACAGATAATTCCGCCGGAATCACCACTAATTACTTCGCACGGATGCACAGTGGGCGTGGCATTGTCCGCACACTTGACAATAAAGAGCTTCATTTAAATGCCGGAGATATTTTCTTCCTGCCCGCAGGACTTCGTTATCATTCATATTGGTTTAGAGATGCGGAAAATGCCCTTCCCGTCGAATGGGAATCATACGGTTTTATTTACCTCCCCGAACCGGCTCACAAGAACTTTTCCATGCAGCACATTTTTCCCTCCGACAAAGCTATTCATTTTTTAGATCGGCTGCATGACTGCTCATCGGTAACCCCAACCTCCATCGGTTTGTTATATCTTTTTCTCGGAGAGGTTCTCCCCTCAATGAAAGAAGCCTCGCCCGATGTTAAGGCGAGGCTTCTACAGAAAGCCAATGACTATATTCGTGCCAATCCAGACTTTAAGGTACACGATCTTGCCAAATATTGCGGAATCAGCGAGTCGGGTCTGTTCTCCTTCTTTAGAGAATACGCCCACACAACCCCCGTGAAGCTCAAGCAGCAATTCTTGACCGAACAGGCGGCAGAACTACTCTGTTCCACCGATCGCACGGTGGAGGATATCGCCATGCAACTTGGATTCTGTAATTCTGCGCATCTGAGAAAAACCCTAAAGGCAATCACTGGGAAAACGCCTTCCGAAATACGGAGAGACGCAAAAACGATTTGATCCCCTGCGTAAAAATTTAACCGCGCTTCTTTCCGGCCACACGCTCCATACCGGTGATACCGGTGCGACACATTTCCAGCACCTCATAGGGCGCCATGACCTTAAGGAATGCGTCGATCTTCTCCGTCTTTCCGGTCAGCTCCATGATCATACTGTCCGCAGACAGATCGATGATCTTTGCCTTGTAAATGTCTGCAATGTCACGAATCTCTCCACGGTTATTCACATCGGCGGCTACCTTGATCATCAAAAGCTCGCGGGTAACACTGTTCACAGGCTCTAGCACAAATATCTCGCGGACATCCTGCAGCTTCTCTGTCTGACCGATGATCTGACGCACGGTGTCCTCATCACCCTGGATCACAATCGTAATTCGTGAAACCTCCGGATCACTGGTTCCTGATGCAGTGATCGTATCAATATTGAAGCGACGGCGCGCAAAAAGGGCCGCGATTCGCGCCAGAACGTTGGCACGGTTATCTGCTATAATACTCAAAACATACTTTTCCATAATCGCCCTCCTTAGTGCATCACAATGGAATCAACGGTTGCTCCCGGCGGAATCATCGGCAGCACCTTCTCGTCCTTGTCCATCACACAGTCTATCCACACCGGTCCGGTGCGCTTCATCGCATCATCAAGCGCTGCTTCCAGCTCCTGAAGATTGGTACAGCGATATCCTCTGCCGCCGAATCCCTCGATTACCTTCACAAAATCTGTCTTTCGCTCAGGATCTGTGCTGGAGAAACGCTTTCCGTAAAAGGCAGTCTGCCACTGGCGCACCATGCCAAGCACGGCATTGTCAAAGATCACGGTGATCACCGGCAGGTTATAGCTCACCGCCGTACATGCCTCGTGAAGGTTCATGTGGAAGGAACCATCTCCGGTCAGATGTACAACCGGCTTCTCCGGATTTGCCACCTGCGCGCCGATCGCCGCGCCGTAGCCGTAACCCATGGTTCCCAGGCCGCCGCTGGTCAGGAAGTTGCGGCTGCCCACATGGCGCAGATACTGCGCCGACCACATCTGATGCTGCCCCACGTCAGTAACGTAAATGGCATCCTCGCCCGCCTTCTTGCAGATCAAATCAATCATCTGATGAGGCTTTAACACCTTATCACTGTCCTCAGGAATATAGTCCTCCGCTTTCCACGCCGCAATCTGCTCCATCCACGCAGGATGACTATTCTCCTTCACCTTCGGCAACAGCGCCGTCAAAATATCCTTCACCTGTCCGATCAAACTCTCGTCCGCGCGGACATTTTTATTTACCTCGCTCTGATCAATGTCAATATGTACGATCTTCGCTTTCTTCGCAAACTTATTCGGATTCAGTGCCACACGGTCGCTAAAGCGGGTTCCGATTGCCAGCACCAGATCAGCCTGGTCCACCGCCAAATTGGTGGTTTTCAGTCCGTGCATGCCCACCATGCCCAAATTCAACGGCTCGCCGTACCCCAACGCGCCTGCCGCCATGAT
>JAFSBP010000357.1 GCA_017437205.1 Lachnospiraceae bacterium | reverse complement strand
CATGGCACTTTCTCTTAGATCATTTGTTTGGTAAAGGAACTTTCCTTCCTTGTCGACAAATGCCCATTCAATATTGATATTTTCATCCGCATATCCAATATGTTCATTAAATAACTCTGGTGCGATCCATAACCCAACTACTGCCCGCCTTGACCGGTTTGTGTTCTCCACTGGTTCTAATAAAAGAATATATTCTCTCGTCTTTGTCTTTACACGAATGATCGTCCGTTTCTCCAATGCAATCATCGTTTCTCTCAGCATCGACGCATCCTCCGGCTCCATTGCCATCATTATTTTGCTGTAATTCTCGTAATTCGCTTTTCCAAGAGAACTCAAAACATCATCTTCTTCATATGAATAGACAAAAATATCATGACAGTACGCAGAAAAATCCAACATGGATACCCTTATTGTACTCATATTTTCCATTATATCAGCCGCCAATGTCAGTTTATCATTCTGGGTAATCACTCTGCTAAACAGAAAGTTTTTTACATCCTCATCCAGTTTGAGCTGCATTAACACATTGCGATAATAAGAGATATCCCTGTCGCAGGAATTACTGACATTATTCAACAAATTATGATTGTATTCCAACGACTGCTCACGCACCGTCCTGTACGTAAACTGATAAAGAACCGCACTCAAAAGAATCGGAATACATAACACTAAAACATAAGTGATGATCATCCGCTTATATACTCTGCCTGTTTTTTTCATGAACACGCCTTCCTTGATCAAAAGTAAAAAGTAAACTTAGTTTGGCTAAAAACGCATAATTAACTATTATATTATAACCGCTTCCCACAAAAAAATAAATCGAAAAAATCTAAACTCCGATTGACATTTTTCAAACTTTTCCGCTATTTTGATCAAAAAAGGAAGAAAATGCACCGGCTATTATCATTAATGCATTCTCTTCCTTCGTTCTTTTTCTTCCGTTTACCAATATCACTGCTTATCCCAAGAGTCTCGGTAGAATTCTCTGAATTCCTCGTAGCCCTCTGATCGCAGCTGCTCTTTCTGGAACTTTTTGTTCTTGTTCATCTGTGCCACCAGCACCTGCTTACCTGCCGCTCTGGCCTTTCTCGCCTCGGCAAATACATGTACGGTTCCCTCGGTACACATATCCTTCTCCATCAGGAAAGCCACCTTTTCCCGCTCGCCGGGAACGGTGAAGCCTTTCTCCATGAGAATGGTAATAATGCGCTCGAAGCCGATGGAGAATCCGCAGGCAGGGGTCTTCTGTCCGGTAAAACGGCCAATCATCTCGTCGTAGCGTCCGCCGCCACCAACACTGCAACCCAATTCCGCCATTTTGATTTCAAAGATAGATCCGGTGTAGTAGGACATTCCGCGAACCAGTGTGGGGTCAAACACCAGATTGTACTGTGCCTCCGCACATGCGCGGACACTGCTTAAGATTTTATCGATACTCTCCACTAAACCTGCGGGCAACACGCCATCCAGCTTCTCTGCTAAATAGGAAAGGGTATCCTCCACACCTTCCATTTCGCGGAACATCCCAAGGTATTTCTCCACGGATTCTTCCGCGTATCCGCTCTCCTTCAGTTCATTTTCCACACCGTCAAGACCGATCTTGTCCATCTTATCCAGGATGATGAATATCTGATCGTAATCTTCCTCTGCGAATCCGCTGTATGCTGCCATCGCCTTCAAAATCTGACGGTCATTGAAGCAGACGGTAAAGTCCTTAAAGCCTAAGCGTCCCAAAACCGTCGTGGTCGCTGAGATCAACTCAATCTCTGCCAGATTGGTAGGATCGCCCAAAATATCAATATCGCACTGCATGAACTGGCGGAAACGCCCTCTCTGGGGACGGTCCGCGCGCCACACATTGCCCATCTGCAGTGCCTTGAAGGGCATCGGCAGATTTGCTGAATTATTTGAATAGTATCTCGCCAGCGGCAGGGTCAGGTCGTAGCGCATACCGAAATCTACCACCTCGGCCTCTGTTTGAGCCTCAGCCACATTCAACTTCTCGCCGCGCTTAAGTACCTTGAAGATCAGCTTCTCATTCTCGCCGCCCTGCTTACTGCAAAGGTTGTCGATGCTCTCCATGCAGGGAGTCTCCATGTGGGAGAATCCAAACTCCCGATAAGTG
>JAFSBP010000356.1 GCA_017437205.1 Lachnospiraceae bacterium | reverse complement strand
TGACCACGCAGATCAAAACCCGCCACCGCGATCCCCTGTGACACCAAGTATTCAGCAAACGCTTCATATCGCCCCATATGCTCCGTCATGCCGTGAGCAATCTGCAAAACTGCTTTCACTTCCCCTTCCGGCGACCAAACATATGCGGGCAGTCTTGTTTCATTATAACCTGAGAAGTCAAAAAACTCTGTTTTCATGAGTGTATCCTCCAACCAATTCACTTATAACGCAAAACACCTTTACGGTATCTGCCTCTTTGGACGTTTCTGTACTATTTGTTATTCCCATTATAACATTTTTAGCGGATACACTCAATGATTATTTTGGTTCATTTCTCCATGTAATCTTTATTCTCCCACAAAAAAACAGACATGATACGGTTATTCTGGTCCAACAATCGCAAAATCGCCCGATTTACTTTTACAATTCACTGTGGTATGATAAAGTCGAGGTGATCATTTTATGGAAGGTATTTTTATTCGTACAAAATCAAATTTTCTTTTCCTGTGTGGATCTCTTTTTGTCGGGGCATATGTTTTTCTGATTATGGCAGACTTAGGAACGGCGAACGATCTGCTGTCCTTCTTAATCACAGGTCTCCTTTGCGATTTGGTTGCCATTCCTTCTGTGCTTCTGAATCGCGGAGCTTATTTCCATATAGAGGAAAATACCATCAGTGCTAGGTATCATTGGTCCAGACGATTAAATTGCACCCTAAACGAAGTTGCGTTTGTGTTCCCTCAAACCAACACGTTGAGCATTCTCTTAAAAGACGGAACTCGCCATGTGATAATGGGCATTCAAAATTCTTGGGCATTGAGTTCTGCGATTCGCCGGCAAAACGTTGCACTTGAAACAGAATCCCCCGATGTTATTCGACAGCAACTGACTCTTACACGTTCCATCCGCAAAAAAGAGATTTGCTGGTTGATATTCAGCACAGTATTAATGTTTGCTAATATTTTTATTGCTGTCATTTTGATCAACGGCAAAGAAATGCATGATTTTAGTGACTTGGATTGGATTCTTTTTACTGTGATGGCTTTGATTGAATTATTAACAGTCATTAGTGCTTTCTATTTGGCATACCGCGCCGGAAAACGCCTTATTGGTATTGAACACTTGGCACACCGTCTGCGTAGTGCAATCATTGCATCCTGCCCGATGCCCGTTCGCCACATCAAATACGTGTACACTGACGAATTCTTCTCAACTCGATATATCGTTTGTGGTTTCCCTGACAACGATCAGGTTTACTACTACGTGCAAATGTTTTCAAAAGACTTCGATCTTTTAACGATCCAAATATCAGAGGTTTTCGATAATATGGATGAGTTGATGATTGCTGAATCATCAGTATTAATTGATATTACATCTTTTTTCCCGTTTGTGTAAGGGCACATGAGATCCGGTGGACCTCATGCGCCGACCGTTTGCGGAAGGATTCGAACCTTCGGTGCGTTCTCACGCACATCACCTTAGCAGGGTGACACCTTAAACCACTCGGACACGCAAACACATCCTGCGGGCCATTCCGGCCCGCGTTATATTTATGCAGACCTTGAAATCTGCGTCCCGGTTATCACCAGAATATCATCTATCCGAACGCCCAGCACAGCCGCCAGTACCACCAGATTATCGATGGTGGGCAGTGCCGTTCCGTGCTGCCACTTGTAGATCGCCTGGGGCGTCGCAAACCCGAAGATGTCCTGCAGATTCCGCACAGACACACCGGACAACTTCCGCAGCCGCACAATATTCTGCCCCGTCTGTATCATATCTATGGTGGGTATAGCCATAATTTTCTCCTTTCCGGCATGAAGCCGGCTCGGAATTATCTCATGTCTTTTCCGAATTTCACCGGCTCTGATGCCTTAAAATTGTAAATTGGTTTTAAAACTTCGATGACGTCTACGGACTCTCCGATCACGTCTATGATATCGCTTAGGGATTTGTACGCCATGGGCGCCTCATCCAAAGTGTCCTCGTTGACAGAGGTGGTGTAAATTCCCTCCATCTCCTTCCGATACTCCTCCATGGTCAGCCGTTGACGAGCCCCCGCTCTGGACATGACTCTTCCGGCTCCGTGAGGTGCGGAGTAATTCCACTCAGGATTCCCCTTGCCCATTGCCAGTATACTTCCGTCTCTCATGTTGATCGGAATCAGTACTCTCTCGCCATCGTGGGCCGCGATTGCGCCCTTCCTCAGTATCCTTTCCTCCGTATCAATGTAATTGTGAACGGTATGGAATGCCTCGATGGCAGTGAATCCGCATCTGTTTAGGATGATTTCTGCGATCAGCTCACGGTTTCTCCGCGCAAACTGCTGGCAAATTTCCACGTCCGCCAGATAATCCTCGAAATATGTTCCGTAGAGGTAACACAAATCATCCGGAATAGATGCCGGACTGGCGGTGTATTCCTTGGCAAGCTCATTGAGCGCAGTCTGGATCTCACTTCGTCTTCCCTGCTCCTTGTAGGTGCGGATAATCTCATCCCTCTGCTTAAAATAGTCCTCCATGCCGCGATTCAGGTCAACAGCCAGTTTTTGATAATGCTCAGCCACCTGCTTGCCCAAGTTACGACTGCCGGTGTGGATGACCAGGTATTTGGTTCCGTCCTCTGCCTTATCCACCTCAATAAAGTGGTTTCCGCCACCCAGTGTCCCTAAACTCCGCTCCAGCCGCTTGCTGTCCCTCAGCGCCCGAAAACACCGCAGTCTCTGCAGATCGAACCGCTCCTGTCTTCCCTGCCACACATTCATTCCCGAAGGAATCTCATTGCACACCG
>JAFSBP010000355.1 GCA_017437205.1 Lachnospiraceae bacterium | reverse complement strand
GTGTTGTTTCTTCATTAGTGGGTTGGTTGTAAATAAAGGTCACTTTAGATTATTTGTAAAGGGCGCGGGTGAGACTGTATTATATGTAGGAGGAAATGGTGCTGCAGATAGTAACTCCGGTGAAAAAGAAGCGCCACTGGCGACATTAGCAGGGGCTTATGCAAAGATTCCGGCAAATAATGTGAAGACGTATATTGTTATTTGTGGAACTGTCGAAGTCGGCGAATCACCTAGAGTGGTATTAAAAAATAACTATTATTATTTGGCAAAGCATGATGGAGAAGTCGTTATTACCTCAGTATACGGTGCGGATGACTATAGGGAGAGTGCTGAACTGAGTTTATCCGGAATATGGGCTTTGATGGGAAATACTACCATCGAAAATGTTAAAATTGCAAGTGGTGCAACACAGATCGTTGCGGATTATTTTAAACTGTGTCTTGGTGAGGGGATAACCGGTGAAACGATTGCAGAAAAGATTTATCTGGGAACCTCATCAAACGTATATAATGTGACAATTAATGGATCTAAGCCTCAATTTGCAAGGGGAAATATTGAATTCACCATGAAGAGCGGTAAGGTAAACTATTTGATTGGTGGTGGAAACGGGGCGCAGGGTATTACTAACGGAGGAGATTATTCGGTAACTCTTAATATTGATGGCGGAGAGATTGGAACTTTATATGGATCGGGCGATGGCAAGGATGATCAAGCTGCGCATAAGAGCGTGTCTATCAATATTGCTAATGCAACAATTGGGACTTTATACGGAACGCTTGGTCAGGCAATTGTGCATGAGAACGTGGATATCAATGTAAACAGTGGTACGATTACAAAATTGTATGGAGCTGCATATAAATCCGGCTCAAACGGACATGTAAAAGGGAACATTGTTGTTACCCATACAGGAGGAACGATTGCTAATCTGACAGCCAAGCAGGCGGGATCAACTGTAAAGGGTGATACGGTTTATCATTATAAAAACAATGAGAGTGCAGTCATGGGCGCGGAAGTACAGGGATTTACGGCACTTAAGTTGACAAGCTCTGATGTGACTGTTTCTAACGAAGTTAAAACATACTGGGATTCCGTTAAGACCATATATGCAACCGATGACAGTAAGCTGACACTGGAATTCGTACCGGAGAATGAAGTAAATGTTGTTCTTACAAAAGCGAGTACAGAATGGAATACGACAACGGCGCTGATTGATGCACCTGTCGGAACCGGTGATGTATTTAAACTTATAGAGCCTTTGGATCATCAGTTGAAATTTGAAGCAAGTGCATCCAGAGTATCATGGACGATGAAGGTGGCAAGGTTGTCCATCGGAGAGCAGGGGACAGACGGAACGGTATTGAATTTAGACTTGGGATTGCCGAATGGAACATTTACACCTCTTGCTCCAAATGCAAATGCATATGAAGTTTATTTACAGAAATTAGAGGATTTGGGTGTTGCTGAAACAGAAGTTAACGTTATACAGCCGGTAGCAATTCAGGGCGCTGTGGAGTTGCATGTATCTCCCGGCGGAGATGATAACAATAATGGTAGCTTGTCAGCACCATTTTATACAATGGCAAAAGCGTTTAGTTATATAGAGGAACTTAAAGAGCTGGATGTAAAAGGAATTGTTATTTATCTGCATGAAGGAACATACATGGCATCAGATGGCATTTCCTTGAATGAAGTTCATTCCGGTAAAGATGGAATTCCTGTTATAATCAGTGCGTATGGTAACGACGAGGTTGTGGTTACCGGAGGTACAGATATCTTGGGTTCGAGCTTTACTAAGGTGACAGATGAAGCGATACTAAATCGACTGCATGCATCTGTAAAAGATCAGATTATGGTGGTGGATTTAAAAGCATTGGGTATTTCAGAAGTTGGAAGTATTGCTACGGGAAGATTTGGAGGCCCGAGATTTGCGCTGTCCATGAATGGTGAGGTGCTTACTTTGGCTAGATATCCTGACGCAACAACCATTCCTTTGGGAGAGGTGTTGGATGCAGGTAATGTCGTAAATCCCAGTTCCACCGGAGTGGAATATGTGATGGAAGATGCACGTCCGTTGACCTGGTATAATGATGGCAATATTTGGCGGTACGGCAATTTGGGTGCAGAATGGTACAAGATGCACAATAAGGTTGCAGAAATTCGCCCGGAAAGCAACAGTATCAAGTTGGTCGGCAGTGATAGCAGATTTGCTGCCACTGGTGAAAATCATAACCATTATTATTACAATGTTTTAGAGGAGTTGACAGTACCGGGCGAGTATTACGTTGACTTCACCACCGGAAAACTTTATCTGTATCCTATTGCTGACATGAGTAGTGCTGTTGTTTCATTTACATCAACAGGCAATGACTTAATTCGATTAAGCGGTACTGAAAATATCGTGTTAAATGGTCTGACAATTGAAAATGGTAGTGGATATGGAATCTACATGGCTGACTGTACCAACACGTTAGTTCAAAATTGTGTGATTCGCCATGTGGAAACCGGAATTAATATTGAGGGAAAGAACAGCGGTATTATTTATTCGGAAATCAGCGAAACAAACGGTAGACCGGTTAATATGGGAACTTCCGAGATCGAATATAATTATTCTGATCCGGCACATAATTTTGTGCAAAACTGTTATATCCATAGTACCGGCATGATTGGTTCCTCTAATTCAGGAATTTACATGTACGGAATACAGAATGTAATTTCTCATAACCTAATTCAAGGTACTTTTGCGGTAAGTGTATATCTTTCTAATGCCAGTGAATGTATTGTTGAATATAATGAGATTGTAGGCGGGCCGAATGGAGCATATGATTATGGTTCAATTTATGTTGCCAGCGGTGGCACCGGCAATCATATTCGTTACAATTACATACATGACACTGCCCGTCATAGTAAACAAGAGAATCCTACCAGCATTTATCTTGATGAGGGAACCAGAGGACAGTTTGTATATGGAAACATCATGAAGAACGTTCAGGATGGTATCTTTATGCATTTTGGCAGTGACAATGTTGTGTTAAACAATATTGTAATGAGCTCAAGGGAAGGCAGACGTACTACACCGATTTGGTGTAACGAGAAAATGGCTGATTGCACCATAGCAGATCGATGGGAGAGGTCTTCCGGTTGGAGAGATTGCTACGAGTTTTGGCTTGCTATGAGTGAGGGTGAAAAAGCAGAATTTAAGCAAAGATATCCCAGCTATGCTGAACTTTGGGAGAATGTTAAGGCGGCTGTCGAGGCGGCTGGAGGAAGCACAGATACAGGCCTTGGACTCTTCACCGCAGAGGGAAACTATGCGAAAAACAACATATTGGTCTATTTTGAGGGCATACAGCTTGACGGTAGAGAACATGTGATTGTAGATAATGCTGTCCTGCAGGAAGATCCGTTTGTCGATGCGGCAAACCACAATTTTGCATTGAAGAGCAGTGTTGACTTGGGATTCAATTATCAGAAGGTTGATATGAGTAGAATCGGACTTGTTACTGTTCAAAAGGATAGTATTCATGCGTTTACGCCATATGCACCATCTAACGGCTATGATGAGGTGGATCCGTATAATGTACTGCTTAAATGGACGTTGGCAGGCGGAGCAGATACATATCATATCACTATTGCGACAAATGCAGAGTTAACAGAGAATGTAAAGGAAATCACTTCAGAAGATACCTATGTATATTTTGGGAGAGATCAGTATTTTACCTTTGATGGCACCTATTACTGGAAGGTTGTTGCTAATAGTACAGCAGAATCCAGGGACACCACTCCTGTAAGCAGTACTGTATTTTCGTTTACAACCATGACGGAGGACAAATACTTTGAGTATAACAAGGCCGATCTGGATGAATTGAATGCAGCAATTGCAGAGGCAGAAGCCTTTATTGCAGAGATGAAGGAGATTCAAGAGGGCGGACTTTATAACGAAGGAAGCAAGGAAACACTGCAATCGGCAATTAATAAGGCAATGGCTGTCGTAGCTGCCGGAGAGAGACAGGACCAGACGGTTGTAAATGCAGCATGCATGGAACTGAAGAATAGTGTTAAAGAGGCAAGAGTAAACCGAAAGATTCAGTACATTACGTTTGAAGAGATTAATGCGACAGATTGGTCAGATCCTTCAAGCCAAAAAGTAAATGCACAGGTTCAGGGAGATGTGCTACAGTTAGTAATAACCGGATCAAAACGTTCGGAAGCAGTGTATAGGAACGGTTTGGGAAGCCGAGACATTTTATGTTTCCAATATAAGCTGGATCAGTTCAGCGCATGGAATGGTTTCGCGATTGCTCAGGCAACGAATTCTAAATTTATTACCAGTGGTACCGATGGATATTTCATTTGCATTAATCCGACACAGGTTGAACTTCAGAAGTATTCGGCAGATGGTGGAAAAGTCGCACAGATAAATGTACCGATAGATTCGACTGTTTTTAAGATTGGCGAGTACAATGATATCGAGATTGGCGCGGTTAATTATGTGGATGGTTCGGTAGGAATCCATTTCAAGATCAATGATACAGTTATCTTTGATATGGCGACTTGTCTGGATACCAAAACAGACAACGAAATTGTCGGGACTCCGATTTACGGCGTTACTGGTTTTGGAGTGGTAGTAAATCCTACTAACGGACAGAACGCTTACTTGATGAAGAGTGACATGAGCGAAGGCGAAGATGAGGAATCGACCGAATCGACCGAATCGACTGAATCAACTGAATCAACCGAATCAACTGAATCAACCGAATCAACTGAATCGACCGAATCAACTGAATCAACTGAATCGACCGAATCGACCGAATCAACTGAATCAACTGAATCAACTGAATCGACCGAATCAACTGAATCAACTGAATCAACTGAATCAACTGAATCGACTGAATCAACTGAATCAACCGAATCAACTGAATCAACCGAATCAACTGAATCGACCGAATCAACTGAATCAACTGAATCGACCGAATCAATAGAATCAGCTGAAACTGACAAATTTGCGGAAATGATTAATGAAGAAACGGACGACGATTCTGATTCTGTTCCTACGGGAGATAACAGTCATATGTTTTTATGGAGTATGACGGCAATGGTTTCGATGCTTGTTATGATGGTTTTTGTAGAGATCAAAGGGAAAGAAAGGAACAATTAAACCTTGACTAAATGGTTTAGAGAAGCCGGCTATGGGATGATGGTGCATTGGGGGCTGTACAGTCTATTAGCCGGAGAGTGGAATGGTGAACGCACTCCGTGGGAAGGCGAATGGATAATGCGTAACTGTCGTATACCGATTTCAGAGTACGAGAAGCTTACTAAAGCATTTAATCCGGTGTTCTTTGATGCCGAAGAGTGGGTTATATTTGCCAAAGAATGTGGCATGAAATATATTGTGGTAACCTCAAAGCATCATGATGGTTTTGCACTATTTCATTCGAAAGTTGATTCGTTTAATGTAGTAGAAGCCACCCCGTTTAAGCGCGATATCATAAAGGAGATTGCCATTGCATGCGAAAGGCATGGTATGCGATTAGGGCTTTACTATTCACAGGATCTTGATTGGCATGAAGAACATGGCGGTGGCTATCTCCAACTGTGGGCGCGTGACGGCAGTTACAGTAGCAATGAAATAGACTTTCCTGTCAATGGAAAGCAGGACTATTCTATTTGCTTTGAGAAAAAAATTTTACCGCAGGTAACGGAGCTTTTGACCGGATACGGAGAGTTAAGCCTTATTTGGTTTGATATGCCTCGCACGATAAACGCTGAGCAGAGTAGATTACTTTATGATCTCGTAAAGCGGTATCAGCCCAATTGCCTTGTAAATTCTCGAATCGGAAACGGTCTGGGAGATTACACATCGTGTGGTGATAATCAAATTCCGGATGACCATAAAACAGGACTTTGGGAATGTCCTGCGACGACAAATGACAGTTGGGGATATAAAGGTTTTGATCAGAACTGGAAAAGTCCGGAAAAGCTTTTTAAGACAAAGCGCTATTTAAATGAGCGAAATATTAATTATTTACTAAATGTTGGACCAGATGGACTTGGCAGAATACCTGCAGCTACTGTGGGTATTCTGCGAAAAGTAAAACATATGGAAAATACTTAATTGAGATGAAGGGAGATTTTATGACAACAGAACAGGTAAAACAATTGGCTAAAAGCTTTGGAGCAGACCTTGTGGGTATTGCGTCCATGGATCGGTTCGAGGGAACACCGGCGCAGATGGATCCCCGCTTTATTATGCCCGAAGCAAAGTCGATGATCGTAATGGGATTCCGTGTAATGAGAGGATCTCTGCGAGGTATTGAGGAAGGTACATTCTTCAGTAACTATTCAGCAATGGGCTATGGCGGTCTGACTTATACTTATATCCCGATGACCGTAATTAATCTGTGTAGGGCCATTGAGGATGAAGGCTATGAGGCGATTCCGCTGGGACATCAGAGTGACTGGCGAGGAATTGATAATCGCGGAAATTTGAGACAGAACTATTCACGTCCGGTGGAAGAAGGCAAGCCCCAGCCGGATATCATGCTTCATCTGCGTTTCTGTGCTTTTTTAGCCGGTCTTGGAGAGATTGGCTACAGTAAGATGCTGCTTACACCTGAGTATGGTCCGAGACTTAGAATTGGCGTGGTACTGACGGAAGCAGAATTTGAGCCGGATCCCATCTATGACGGACCGAAGCTCTGTAACAAATGTATGGCTTGTGTGAGAAATTGTCCCGGCAATGCCATCAGTGCAGAAAAAGTTGTGAAAGTAAATTTGGCAGGCCATGAAATCGAATATGGCGAGTTGGATTGTGATGCTTGTGATATCGCATTCAGAGGCGGCGAGATTTGCAAGGACGGAGAGCGAGGAACTTATTTTGGTGACAGAGATGATATCAAACCGGCACCTCACAGCCCGTTCTACAATAAGCCGGCAAACCTGTACAATACCGGACAGGCGGTATGCGGAGCGATGGGATGTACCAGAGCCTGCATGATCAGCTTGGAAAAGAGAGGCGTAATGACCAATAAGTTCCACCAGCCTTTCCGTAGAAAGAAACTCTGGAGTGTAGACTGGTCTGACTATGAGCCGGTAGAGTTTACAAATACCAGTGTGAGCGAACTGGGTGCACATACGAGTAAAAAGGATGTTAAGCCCGAAGAAAAAGGAAGCGTTCGCAAGGAACTTTCTTTGAGTGAACATCACGATAAGATGGCAGATTAACTTAGGTAGGCAATGATTAGGGAAACGCAATAAAAGGTGTTCCCTAATCATTGCCGGATAGAAGAAAGGATCAAGAGATGAAGTTTTCTGTAGGTTATCAGCTCCGTGAAAGAGATGAAGAGACGTTTCTCTCTATTGTGAAGAGTTATAAGGAAAGGATAGCAGAGGTTTATTTCCCGTGGATTGATATTCCGTCAGGGCGCGGATCTTTAACAAACAATGGTGGTTATATCGACTGGAGCGCTCAGAGCATCCTGGTATCAGAACTGAGGGCGATAAAGGAGATGGGAATCAAACTGGATTTGCTTCTTAACGGAAATTGCTATGGTGCCGATAGCATGAGTGAAAACTTGTCGAATAAAATCCTTTCTGTTCTGGAATATTTGGAAAGCGAAGGCTGTGAGGTGGATGTGGTGACAACTGCTTCGCCTGCCATTGCCTATATGGTAAAGAATCACTTTCCCAACATGGAGGTTAGAGCATCGGTCAATATGAGAATTGGCACGGTGAAAGGAATGGAGTATGCAAAGCATTTGTTTGATTCTTTCTATATTTGCCGAGATTTCAATCGGGATTTTGATCGTATCAAGGAGCTGAAGAGCTGGGCAGATACGAATGGTAAAGGATTGTATATATTAGCAAACAGTGGCTGCATGAGGGAGTGTTCGTTCCAGACATTCCATGATAACTTGGTTGCCCACAATGAGGACGTGATGAAGAACCGGAACATCAAGGGATTCCTTCCTTATGCATGTTGGAATTATATTAAAGATGGAAAGAATTGGGCATCTGTTTTGCAAAACACATGGATACGCCCGGAGGATGTGTATCATTATGAACCCTATGTTTCGATGATGAAACTGGCTACGAGAATGCATACGCTTCCCAGAATGGTCATTGATGCATATGCAAAAGCGGAATTTAGAGGTAATTTGCTGGATCTGTTGGAACCTGGATTTGGACCTGCGTTTGCGCCGTTTGTTTTGGATAATGACAAGTTTCCGAAAGATTGGTTCGAGAAGACCAGTAGTTGTAACAAGAACTGTGAGCAATGCAATTATTGTAAGTCTGTGCTCGGAAAAGTAATAACTGAAGGATAAGAGCAAAGGATGGGAGGAGAATTTATGCATATCAAAGCAGTGCTTTATGACGTTGGACGTGACCAAGGAGGAAGAGAAGAATTTTATGAGAATTTGATTGTTAGGCTAGCAGATTACGGATACAACATGCTGATATTGAACATAGAGTATCGCTTTCATTTTTCTTCACATCCAGAAATTGCAATGCCGGACAGTTTGACGCCTGACGCGGTAAGGCGATTGGATAAGATTGCAAAAGAGCACAATATGCAATTAGTACCTTGTATG
>JAFSBP010000354.1 GCA_017437205.1 Lachnospiraceae bacterium | reverse complement strand
GGGAATAAATTATGCTGAGCTTTGCGAAAAACAGGGGTTGAGAAAACTGTGGCAAAAGGAATTGGAAATGCAGAACAGAGACTATTCCGTTGCGATGAAGATTCCGCATTATATGAAAAAAGCCGGGTTAAAAGATGTAGACTGCAGAATGAATGATAAAGTTCTTTATTTGGAGCCGGAAAAGGAAGGTTATCAGCAGATTTTGGCGGATCGAATAAAGGCAGACCATTGGGATGATGCGAAGTGCAAAGCAGAGATTGAGAACGATATCGCTTACTTTGTCAATCATGGAATGAGTAGAAATGAAGCGATAAATTATTGTAATCAGCAAAGCGGAATCGTCAAATATTTGAAAGAGCATGACGGGGAAATTTCCTTGACGCAGGTTGGTGGTTTGATGATCTCGTATGGATGGAAGTGATTCTTTGGCAAAGGCGATGGCCCCGTCATCATGAATAAAATAAGTTGTTTAGATAAGAATAAAGCATATCTTTTTCATCGAGGTGAAACGGTATGCTTTCTTTCTTTTATGGCTGGTACATGAAGTGTCAATCGGACACACAGACCCTGGCGATCATCCAAGCTGTTCATTGTTCGGGGCGAACACGCACCTGCTCGATCCAGTTGATTACAGATGATGGCGCATGGAGCGCCACATTTCCCGGCAAGGTGTTTCGTCGGTCGGGGAACACCATAATAATTGGAAAAAACAGATTTAGTGAAAAGGGGGTCCGGTTGGCGATACGAACGCCGGAGGTTAACGTGAAGGGCAGATTGAAGTTCGGTCCGCGCACACCGCTAAAGTACGATATCATGGGACCGTTTGCGCTGGTACCGTTTCTGGAATGCCGACACAGTGTGTGGAGTATGCGCCACTCAGTCAATGGAATGGTGATGGTCAACGGGCAAACCTTCACGTTTCAAAATGCCTGCGGCTACTGGGAGGGCGACAGAGGCAGGTCATTCCCGAAGGAATATCTCTGGACACAGTGTAGTTTTCAAAACGGCTCTGTGATGCTGTCGGTGGCGGATATTCCGGTGTTTGGGATTCATTTTACCGGGATTATCGGCGTTATATGGTGGCAGGGAAAGGAATACAGACTGGCTACGTATTTGGGTGCGAGGATTGTGGAACACTGTGACCGAAAGGTTCGTATCCGTCAGAGAGATCTGGAGTTGGAAGTGCGGCTTTTGAGTGAAACAGACAAGCCGCTTAGAGCGCCGAGACAGGGCGCGATGGTGCGAACGATCCGTGAGAATGCGGCCTGTCGGGCATTTTATCGGTTTCGTAAGGGCGGGCGCACGCTCTTTTCATTCGAGTCGGAGCGTGCTTCGTTTGAATATGAGTATGAGGGCAATGATTACAACGGGTACGCATGCCGATATAAGTAACAAGCCGGGCTGTGAAATCAGCCCGGCTTGTTACTTACAAAATCATCGCCAACACCGTGAGTCCCCACAGAACCAGCAGGGCGATCACGAATCCGTACAGGAAGCTTACCTTCTTTGAAACTTTTCTCAACTCTTGTAGGATGCTTTCCTCCAACGAAGCGGAGGACAGTTTCAGTTTCTCGGCTAAAGCCTGCCGTGTGGCTTCCTTTTCCTCCGGCGTTAAGGCATCCAGTTCCTCCTGTGTGTATCCGGTGAACCGGGTGAGGATACCGCAGTCGGGACAGGTGGGAACGTCATTGGGGGAATCTGTATCATAGCGATAAAAGTCTTTGCAAACGGGGCAATAATAAACGTAAGTCTTCATATGAGTTTCTCCTTTGTCTGGGTAGTGCGAATCAATCCCGCCACTTTGCAATCAAACTGCGGATTTGATCGGTGAGCTTTGCATTGTCCTTGTTTGGTTTGCCCAACCTGCTCTTTGCCAGTCGGAGGAGTTCCTCGGCTGCAGCCACCAATTCGCTGTGTACCAGTTTGGTGCGGGTGCTCGACTTGGCCAGCTTCGGCTGTTCGATGGGCATGCCATCGGCATAGATGGTCATTTTTCCGGTGATCAGGTCATACTCGGTGCCACTGTATGGAGCGTCTGCGGTGTAGCCCTTCTCAATCAGCAATTCCCGGAAGGTCTCGCAGGAAGCATGGTCGCCGTGGTTGATGAAGACCATGGACGGCTTCGTCTTAAAGCCTTCCAGCCAGTTGATCAGTCCATTCTGGTCTGCGTGACCGCTGGTGCCGCGCAGGGTACAAATCTCGGCGTTCACTGCGATCTCCTCGCCGAAAAGCTTCACGCTTTTTGCGCCATCCAGCAGCTTGCGGCCCAATGAGCCCTCCGCCTGATAACCGACGAAGAGGATCAGGCTGTTTTCCAACCAGAGGTTGTGCTTTAAATGATGGCGGATTCGTCCTGCCTCACACATGCCGCTGGCGGAGAGGATGACCTTCGGACGGGGGTCGAAATTGATCTGCTTCGAATCATCCGCCGTCTGGGAAATCTGGATTCCATTAAACCACAGAGGGTTGATTCCCTGATTGACTAAGGATAAAGTTTCATCGTCGAAGCAGGAGTTATCACATTGCATAAAGATAGCCGTGGCTTCAATGGCCAACGGACTGTCCACATAAACCGGGAAGTAGTCGTGCCCCTTGATCAGGCCGCGCTGTTTGATTTCGCGGATGGCATACAACATCTCCTGTGTGCGGCCAACAGCAAAGGAGGGGATGACTACATTGCCGCCTCGGTCCAGCGCGCGCTGAAGATATCCGGCAAATTCGGCGATTACATCGCCGCGGGTCTCCTCGTGAAGGCGGTCACCGTAGGTGGATTCAATCACCAGATAGTCGGTTTCTTCCACATGTTGAGGGTCTTTGATAATCGGCTGGTTTGTGTTGCCCACATCACCGCTGAACACAATCTTTTTCGTGACATCATCCTCGGTCAGCCACAGTTCAATGCAGGCAGACCCCAATAAATGCCCAACGTCGGTGAAGCGCAGGTCAATCCCTTCTGCGGGGTGAATCATCTCGCCGTATCCACATCGGCGGAAGCGACGCAGTGTGTTCTGTGCATCCTCAATGGTGTAGGTAGGTTCGGGAGCCTTCTCGCCGGCTCGCTCAGCTTTTCTGGCCTGCCATTCGGCCTCTGATTCCTGAATATGGGCGGAGTCCAAAAGCATGATGTTACACAGGTCTGTGGTGCCTTCGGTCGCATAGATCGTGCCACGGAAACCGTCTTTGTAGAGTTTTGGCAGCATACCGGAATGATCAATATGTGCGTGGGTCAGAAAGACCGCTTCGATGCTCGATGCGGGAACCGGCAGAGCGATATTTTGGAACATATCCCTGCCCTGCTCCATACCGCAGTCCACAAGATAGTATTTGTTCAGAACTTCCAACAGAGTACAGCTTCCGGTCACTTCGTGGGTTGCCCGGATAAATTGAATTTTCATGAGATCACCTCCTGCTATTATTTTATAATAAGCGGGAGATGATTTCAATATTCAGGGAAAAGATAAATCTTAATTTTTTTGACAGACAAATCCCCTCGTAAACTTGATATTATCCGGATGCTGTATTATAATGTTGATAAATAAAAAACTGTAGGGGAGGACATCCATGGCAAAATTACTGAAAGAGTTTCCCTATTTATATGAGACACACATGCATACCGAGGAGGCTTCCCGCTGCGGCAAAGTATCCGGAGCTGAGATGGCGAGGGCAGCAAAGGAGTATGGTTATACCGGAGTGTTTATCACTGACCATCACTGGGGTGGAAATACCCGTCCGGACAGGGAACTTCCCTGGGAAGAATGGGTGGATGAATTTTGCAGCGGATATGAGGCAGCAAAGAGAGTCGGAGACGAAATTGGTCTTTCCGTGTTTATGGGATGGGAGGCCGGTTTTCGCGGAACCGAGTTTTTGATTTACGGTCTGGACAAAGTGTGGATGAAAGCCCATCCGGAGCTGCGTACCGTTTCCGTGGAGGAGCAGTATCAGTTGATTCGCGAAGCCGGTGGCATGGTGATTCAGGCTCATCCGTTCCGGGAGGAACCCTATATTCCGGAGATCCGTTTGTTTCCTGAGTGGGCGGACGGCGTGGAGATCATCAATGCGCAGCACTCTAATCCCGGTGGGAACCGGCCGCATCCGGAATATGACCGCAAGGCCAGAGAGTATGCCGCAAAGTACGGTCTGCCGGGCACGGCAGGGTCGGATATGCATCGGGCAGAACTGTTGGGAGGCGGTGTCGCATTCAAAGAAAAATTGAATTCGGTGCAGGATTTTATCCGGAAGATAAAGAGCGGTAAGGGTTATGTGATCACCGACGGAGTTCGGTGGTATAATCCACAGGGGGACCTGCTTGGGGAAGAAAATTAGCATCGGAACCGGGAAGAGAGATAGAATACAAAGTTTGAGGAAGAATAAAATCCGAAAAATCAGGGAGGACTAAGATGGGAACAGTATTTACAGTAATTGGCGTTGCATTGATTTTATTGGTGGCGGTGGTGCTTCTTCGCACTCTTTCACTTAAACCGACCTCCGCAAAGACGGCGACAGTGCCGCAGAGCGATCCTGTCCGTGCGGGAGAGTACGGAGAAAAGCTCGGAGCGCTTTTAGCCTGTGAGACCATTTCTGAGCCGGTTCAGCCGGACAGAAGTAAGTTTTATGTATATCATGAGAAACTGAGAGAACTCTTTCCGAAGGTGTTTGAGACCTGTGAGCTCCATGATTTTAACGGAAGCCTGCTTCTTAAGTGGGCAGGAAAGGGAAATGGTCTGCCGATCATGCTGATCAGCCACATGGATGTGGTGGAGGCCACCGGTGAATGGGAGCATGATCCCTTTGGCGGTGAGGTGATCGACGGAAATGTTTGGGGTCGCGGAGCGGTGGATACGAAGGGAAGCCAGTTCTGCTTTTTTCAGGCGGCGGAGGAGTTGATCGCTTCAGGATATGTGCCGGAAGTGGATGTGTACCTCGGTGGAAGCTGTACCGAGGAGGTCAGCGGTGAGGGCGCGCCTGAGACAGCCCGTTGGCTGAAGGAGCAGGGCGTAAAGCTGGGGCTTCTGCTGGACGAGGGTGGTATGATCCTCAATGATCCCATCGGCGGCGTGCACGGAATGTACGCGATGGTGGGTGTACTGGAGAAGGGCTACGGTGACGTGAAATTTGTTGCCCATGGCAAAGGCGGTCATGCCAGCGCACCGGGAAGCAATACTCCTTGGGC